>SVHQ01000030.1 GCA_015055785.1 Clostridiales bacterium
GGGGGAGATGACTGCGTCAAGCTCACCGATAACGGCAACCCGCGCAAGGGATTTTCTGCCTGCAAGATTGCCTTTCACGCCTGTCACTGCAAGCCCTGTTTTATATAAAATTCCAAGCTTTTCAAATTCCTCAGCGACAAGGCTTGCTGTGTAAAATTCACGATAACCCATTTCAGGCTTTTTTAATATTTTCTCGCCGATGGCGTAAATATCATCGGCGCGAGCATCGATAATTTCACAGACTTTCGCTTTTAATTCTGACTTTGTCATACGTGCCCACCTTACAATATTATAAAAGTAACTATTTTGTTATTTTTAGTTTCAAAATTAAGTACCCCTTAAATGAGGTACTTGGTAATAATATCGGTGATAAATTCCGCTCTGGAACGGACTTCTTCTTCGCTGGTTATATCGCGACCGAGAATGGAAGTCATCGTGTGTTGGTTGGAGAAGTGCGAGAAACAGAAATTCATCAGCGAGACAGAGACGTGGTATACGTCAATATCGCTTCTAAAAATCCCCATTTCCTTACCTTTCACAAGTTGTTTTTTTATGTATTCCATGCTGGGTGATTTTAGCCTTGCCAATTCACCTTCAGGGATAGACATACCTTTATTCAAGTTTTCCCACATCAACATGCGGACAAAGTTGGGATTATTTTTTAAGTATTCAAAGGAAATCTCGATAATATTTTTGATGGCATCAAGGGGGGATAGGTCATCGACCATGAATTGTCTTTCGCATTGGGCAAGCTTTTCGTATACACGAAGCAGAACCTTGGTGTACAGATTTTCTTTACTGTCAAAGTGTGCGTAAATCATACGCTTATTCATGCCCGATGCTGCGGCAATCGAGTCAACCCTCGCGCCGTAAAATCCCTTTTCGGAAAATTCTTCTTCAGCAGCGGCTAAAATACGTTCTCTTGTCAGCTCGGATTTTTCACTTTGCTTTAATCCCATGTGCTTCACCATATTTGTGTAATTATAGTTATTTTAACATATCTTGGAAGCTTTGTCAAGACTTTTTGGGGAATATATTGTTTTTTCAAGGAACTGATGGGGATATTTTGTTTGGTAAAATATTTTTTCTTTTTTTGAAAAATCTATTGCAATTTGCTGAAATATGTGCTATAATGCAAATAGTAACTAAACAGTTAATTTTATTTTAGCATATTGCGGAAGCTTTGTCAAGACTTTTTTGGAAATATATATTGTTTTTTTCAAGGGACTGATAGGGATATTTTGTTTGGTAAAATATTTTTTCTTTTTTTTTGAAAAATCTATTGCAATTTGCTGAAATATGTGCTATAATGCAAATAGTAACTAAACGGTTAATTTTATTTTAGCATATCGTTGGAAGCGTTGTCAAGGTTTTTAGGGAATTCCGTAATAAAATATTTTTTCTTTTTCAAAAAATCTATTGCTTTTCGTCAAAATGCGTGGTATGATATAAATAGTAACTAAATGGTTCAAAATGTAAAAAAAAGGATATGCAGATGATAAAAATTGCTATTGTAGGAACGGGCGCAATTGCGACTGCGCATATAAGAGCTATATCTAAGTTGCCGCAATGTGAACTTGTTGCGTTGTGCGATTTGAATGAGGCAAGGGTGAAGGAACTCTCCGAAGGGCTTGGTGTGCCGTACTTTCTTAATTATAAGGATATTCCAACCGCGGTGGAGGTGGATGCTGTTATTTTAAATCTGCCGCACGGCTTGCATATATCGGCTTCCGTATTCTTTTTGGAAACAGGGGTACACGTTTTGGTTGAAAAACCGATGGCAAATACGGTGGAAGAGTGTGATACCATGATTGCTACGGCAGAGAAAACTGGGAAAAAGCTTGCCGTCGCTCACGTGCAACGCTTCTTTGGCGTAAATAGAGAGGTGAAAAAAATCATTGACAGCGGTGTGCTTGGACGGCTTTGTATGTATACCGAACAGCGAAGCATCAATTATTTCCTGCCTACCCGTCCCGCTTGGTTTACCAATAAGAAAATGTCGGGCGGCGGTATTGTGATAAATTACGGCGCGCACGCTTTTGATAGACTATTTTATACAACAGGCGCGAGCTCCGCGACTATCTGTGCGAATTGTGCAAACTATGCAAACGAACGCGAGGTGGAGGGGCACGCGCAAATCCTTGCGACCCTCGACAATGGCGTATCTGCATCAATTACTTTTTCTGGATATAGTACTGTCGTATATGACATATATTATTACTTTACGGGCGGCGCGCTTCATTTGAACGGCACAGATTCGATTGAAATGAAGAAAGAGGGGGAAACCGAGTGGACGGCGATAAAACCCGAATGCAACGAAGATGAGTTTGTGTTGGAAATCGAGGAATTTTGTAAATACATACAGGGTGAACCCTCGGAAATTCCCGATGCAGCGTATGGACGTTCCATTATCCATGCGATTGAAAATGTTTATAAGGTTTGAGCCTATACACAAGGAAAGGCGAAAGCAGTTTTTCTAAATTGTCCATGTACAAATCTATATTTGCTATGGCGCTGAAAAATAGAATAATGGTATAATGCAAATATCAATCATTATAATGGGGTTTTTAATAAAATGTCCAGTTTATTTGAAGATTTTATAAAATACGGCGATTTTGACGTGAAGAATAGAGAGTATGTGATTACTCGCCCTGACACCCCGAGCCCTTGGATTAATTATCTTGGATTTGGGGCATTTGGCAGTTTTATATCCAATAACGGGGGCGGTTTATTATTTGACGGCGACCCTGGGAAAAGACGTGTCACGCGTTACCGTTATAACTCCTTGCCCGTAGATAGACAAGGTAGATATATCTATGTGAAGGATATGGACACTGGGGAATATTTTACCCCCACGTACCAGCCCGTGGCAAAGCATTGTGATTTTTATGAATGCAGACATGGTCTTTCTTATACGACGATTAAAGGGAAATATTTGGGACTTGAAACGGAGTTGACTGTTTATATTCCCATTGATAAAAATTATGAAGTGTGGAGCTGCAAAATAAAAAACGTATCGGGGAAACAACGAAATTTGAAGCTGTTTCCCTATATTGAATTTTCCCACCACGACGCCATGATTGACAATATGATGGAATGGCCGAGATATTTCATGACTTGCACGCATGAAAACAAGGTTATCGTTTTCGATTCTGCACCCGAACTGAATAATTGTCCGCCGTTATTCGGTTTTATCAGCACAACGCTGGAAACGGACGGTTTTGATTGCCATCGCGACGAATTTATCGGACTTCGAAGAAGTGAAGAAAACCCCATTGCGGTGGAAAATAGCATTTGTTCGAATACGGAAATTAACGCGGACCATGCCTGCGGGGCTTTTTCCTGTCCTTTGGGTCTTGTGGACGGCGAAGAAAAACATTTCTTGGTGGCGGTTGGCGCATCTCGTAGACAAGATACGATTGGTGAAATGCTGAAAGACGCCTTGAACTTTGATAATGTAGAAAAGGATTTGACCGCTATTAAGAATAAATGGGATGCGTTGCTTGGTTCTTGCCAGATAAATACCCCCGACGAAGACGTCAACAAGATGGTGAATATTTGGCATGCGTATCAGTGCCACACTACCTTTAATTGGTCGCGTTTTGTTTCTTTCTATGAAAGAGGCTCGGATAGGGGCTGGGGTTTTAGAGATAGCATGCAGGACGTTATGGGTATTATGCACGCTATGCCCGAAAAAGCAAAGGAACGCATCAAAACCTTGCTGAAAATTCAGTGTTCGAACGGCAACGCGCGAACGGTATTATACCCTGGCACGGGGGAAGCAAAAGGGGGCGGGCGTTCGGACGATCATCTTTGGTCGGTGTATTCCGTATGCGCTTACATAAGAGAAACGGGGGATTATGCTTTCCTTGGCGAAATTGTTCCGTATGAAGATGGTGGGGAAGGTACGGTGCTCGACCATTTAATTCGAGGGTTAGAATTTACCAAAAACAACACGGGCGCACACGATATTCCGTTGTTTCTTGCAAACGATTGGAACGACAGTTTGGCTGCAATCGGTAAAGGCGGAAAGGCGGAAAGCACGTTCGTCTTCTTCCAAGCGGCAACGGCAGCTTACCAACTGAAAGAATTGCTTGACCATATCGGCAAAGACAGCGCGTACGTGAGCGAATATTACGATTGGTGTAAAAAGAATTATAAGCAGCTTTGGGATGGGAAATGGTTTATCCGTGCGTTTACCGATGAGGGTGAAAAGTACGGTACGGACGAAGACGAGTGGAATAAAATCTTCCTGAATCCACAATCGTGGGCGGTGATGTCGCATTTGCCTACGGCGGAAGAAGCGAACAGTGCGTTTGATAGCGTAAACAAGTATCTTATGTGTGAACTTGGGTATATTTCGCATTATCCTGCCTCTGCGGGTTATGACCGTCCGAATAAAAAGTTTTTCCCTTTACATAGCGGTATTAAAGAAAACGGCGGGGTGTTCTGCCATGCAAGTACGTGGGCGGTGATTGCACAGGCGATGTTAAAGCGAAATAACGATGCATTCAACGCCTACAAGGCGACGTTGCCTTGCAGAAGAAATGAAATTTCGCAAACTACGCTCATTGAACCGTACGTATATGCGTCGGCCATGCTGGGGCCTTCCCATGAAAGATATGGCGCAGGTTCTAATTCTTGGCTGACGGGTACGGCTTCGTGGATGTATTATGCGGTGACGCAGTATATCCTTGGTTTCCGTGTGGATTACGATGGAATATGCATTGACCCTTGTATTCCTGATACCTGGAACGGGTTTGAAATGACAAGACTTTACAGAGGAAAAACCTGCCATGTTACAGTCAAAGGCAATCATGGCAAATTCCTTCGATTGACGGTAAACGGTGAACGAGTAGAAGGAAATTTCATTCCTTATTCCTTGATTGAAAAAGCGGATAGCGTAGAAATTGTTGCGGAATTTACGGCATAAAAGGAGATTGAATTATGGAAAATAAAGTATTTACGGTTGCAATTATTGGTGCTGGTTCGCGTGGGGCGGATATTT
Organism: Clostridiales bacterium; assembly: GCA_015055785.1. The sequence continues at coordinate 5,009 of SVHQ01000030.1, forward strand.
ATGGTAGATTGTTGATGCAGTTGCCTGAAAAGTTCAAAATCGTGGCGTTGTGCGATCCCAGACAGCATCGGTTGGATTCTTTTGGGGCGGAATTCGGCGTTAACGAAAGCGAACGTTATACCGATGAAAATACATTCTTTGAAAAGAAACGCGCTGACGTATTGGTAATTGCGACGTTGGATTGTGACCACGTACGTCAATGCTTAAAGGCGTTTGAACTTGGCTATGACGTATTGTTGGAAAAGCCGATTACCGAACATAAGGAAGAATGTGAACAGCTGCTTGCGGCACAAAAAAAATACGGTAGAAAAGCATTCGTTTGTCACGTACTTCGCTATGCGCCTGCTTTCGTTAAGGCGGGAGAATTGTTGGATAGCGGCGCGATTGGCCGTTTGGTATCCATTAGCACGGTGGAAAATATCACGTATTGGCATTATGCCCACAGTTATGTTCGCGGGAATTGGCGCAATAGAAAGATTGCTGCACCCATCATTTTGGCGAAATGTTCGCACGATTTGGACCTGTTGCAACACTATGCAAAATCCAAATGTAAAACGGTATCTTCTGTGGGGGATTTGACCTATTTTACCGCTGAAAATGCGCCTGCGAATTCGGCAGAACGCTGCTCGGATTGTCAGCTTATGGAAACCTGTCCGTACAGCGCAAAGCGCGTGTACGTGGAACGTTGGCACGCGCAAAATTGCCCGATGGATATTTGGCCTTATAACATTATCAATACTGCGCCTACTACAGAAGAACAGCTTTACGAGGCAATAAAAAACGGCCCTTACGGCCGTTGTGTATATCATTGCGATAATGACGTTCCCGATCATCAAATCGTAACAATGACGTTCGAAAATGGTGTGAAGGCAACGCTTAACATGATGACCTTTGCCAAGGAAGCAGGCAGAAGAATGAACTTCTACGGCACGCTCGGTGAAATTATCCTTGACGAAGCGGAAGGGATTGTTGAAATGCGTATCTTCGGCGGGGAAAACGTAACCTATCCGATTGGCGAATTAATCAGGGAAACGAGTGGCTACGGTCACGGCGGTGGGGATTTCGTACTTATCAATGAATTGTACGATATTTTGATGGGCCGAGCTACGAAAGGCACTTCGTTGGAAGAATCCATTGAAAGCCATTTGATGGGCATCTGCGCAGAAGAATCTCGCTTGAACGACGGTAAACTCATATACGTACATAAATAATTTATGTAGAAGAAATTTTATTGTTTTTCAGCATAGTCAATTTGTATTCCTTGGGGGAAACGCCCGTGATTTTCTTGAAATATCTTGAAAAATAAAGCGGGTCGGAGAAACCGGACATTTCAGCGATTTCCTTGATGGTATAATCGCTGTCGTCGTTATTACGGTGTATCAACAATTGCTTGGCGCAATCGATACGCTTCTCCATTAAATACGCCAAGGGCGATACGCCGTGTTCCTTGATGAATATTTTTCGAATATATTCTTTGGAATACGGAATGGAATCATACGCACTATCCAAGGAGAAGTCGCAATCGGTATAGTTGTTGATAATTGCTTCTTGGATGGGTTGGGTGATTTTTGAAACAGGCGAGGATTTAATTAAGAAATCAAGGCTGGCAACGATAGAGTGGGTTAATGAAAGAAGGAAGTCGCTCTGTGTTGAGGACAGGTGGAAATATTTGTAGGCAAGTTCCATCAGCGTATACAAATCTTTTGTGTAACTGCTCGACTCGATTAAAATGGGCTTCTTCACATTAGGATTCCACGCTTCAATGGTCAAGTGAATATTTTTAAATCCACTCGACGAACTGTTATAATGCTGCAAATTGGGCGGAATACAAATGACTTGTCCCTTTTGGTAAGCAAGGGTTTCTCCCGTTTCAAAGGTAAATACGCCTTTTCCTTCGGTAACATAAATGATTTCCCAAAACAAATGCTTATGTTGTTTTACGGTAAAAGTTTTCAAATGTTTTTCGATATAATTTACAATTGCCATATTTGCTCCTATGCTTGAAAATATGTTCAACCGCTCAAAATTAGTTTGTTCCAATGTAAGTGGAAATTTGTAATTATTATAAAAGCTAAGTGCGATTTTGTCAATAAGAAAAATCGACATTTGTCTAAATTGTCCATAAAAAAAACTGTTTTTACTATGGCAAGTAAAAAACGGTCATGTTACAATGATAATAGGCAATAATGCATACCGAGAAAATAATTTGTACGGCAAGGGAATATTTTCCAAAAAGGAGAAGAGTATGGGCTGTGGAAAAGAGTTTCAAATAGGCGCGAGGATCCATGATTTATTACAAGACAGTCATTCGGATATGTCGGCGGCGCTCGCAGATGCCTCGGTGAAATGCGTACAGCTCACGCTGCCTAAATTTGTGCGGTGGAGCGAATCACCGCAAAATTACTCGTTTGAAAAAATCCAAAAAATACAAGCCGACTTTGAAAAAGCGAATGTAGATATCAGTGTCTTAAGTTGTTACATAAATCCGCTTGCGGAGAACGTAAAAAAGGAACAAGACACTTTTTGTCGTTTTATCGATTATGCGGCGGCGATGGGTGTAAAGATTGTGGGAACGGAAACGGGAAGCGTGGTTAGCGACCTGCGAGAATATCAAGCCAATTACACGGAAGAAAACTTTACCAAGCTTATTGAAGTGTTGAAGCCCATGGTTGCGTATGCAATGGAACGTAGGGTAACGGTCGGTATTGAGAGTGTAGCGTATTATCCCGTTTACGACGAAAAGACGTTTGCACGCTTAAAAAATGCATTTCCTAAAGGCTCGATTTGTTGCATTTTTGACCCGACGAATCTTTTGCATATCGGCAATTATCAGAACCAAAGAGAAATTTTTGAAAACTTTGTACGCGTGCACGCAGGCGATATACGCGTAGTGCATTTGAAGGATTTTGCCGTGGTGAACGGGTGGTTGGAAGAACGCCCCTTGTTTGAAGGTGAATTGGACGTGAGGTTCGTGATTGAATTATTGAAAAAATATCAAGTTTCAGCAGATTTGATTGTAGAAAATGCAAGAGACGTAGAAAATTATAAACACATAAGAAATCAATTAGAAACCATTATTGGAGGGTAAAAGTAATGGAAATAAGACAAGCGGCAAACGCAAAAGACGTAAAACATTACACCACGGAAAGATTAAGAGAGGAATTCCATATCGCAAATCTTTTCACGAAAGATAATGTAAAAATGGTGTATAGCCATATCGACCGTATTATTACGGCGGGTTTCATGCCTGTTCATCAAACGCTGAAATTGGAAGCAGGAAAAGAGCTTGCGGCGGACTATTTTTTGCAAAGACGTGAAATGGGCTGTATCAATATCGGTGGCAAGGGTATCATCACGGTCGATGGCAAAGAATACGAAATGAATCCCCGTGACGGCATGTATATCGGTATGGGTAATAAGGAAATTACGTTTAGAAGCTGTGACAAAAACGCTCCTGCAAAATTCTACGTTAGCTCTTGCCCTGCGCATACGACCTACCCCACGGTGAAAATCGATATCACGAAAGCCAAGAAAGTACCTTGCGGTAGCGTAGAAGAATGCAATAAACGTGTTATCAACCAGTACATACATCCTGAAGTAATGAAGAGCTGCCAGCTTGCTATGGGCTTGACGCAGTTGGAAGTAGGCTCAAATTGGAACACGATGCCTAGCCATACGCACGACAGAAGAATGGAAGTGTACATGTATTTGGATATGGGTGAAAACGACGTGGTATTCCATATGATGGGTGAGCCTACGGAAACAAGACATATCATTATGCACAATGAAGAAGCGGTAATTTCGCCGTCTTGGTCTATTCACTCTGGTGTAGGTACGAAAAACTATTCGTTCATTTGGGCAATGTGTGGTGAAAACCAAGAATTTACCGATATGGACCATATTCAAACGAAAGATTTGATGTAAGGAGTAAATTATGGAAAATATGTTTTCTTTAAAAGGTAAAGTAGCGCTTGTTACTGGTGCAAGCTACGGCATCGGTTTTGCGATTGCAAAAGCTTTTGCAAAGGCGGGTGCGACGATTGTTTTTAACGACATCAAGCAAGAGCTTGTCGATAAGGGCTTGGCGTCTTACGAAGAGGAAGGCATCAAAGCGCACGGCTATGTTTGCGACGTGACGGACGAGAATGCGGTCAACGCTTTTGTGTCTACCGTAGAAAAGGAAATCGGCGTGATTGATATTCTTGTCAATAACGCAGGCATTATCAAACGTATCCCCATGCATGAAATGAGCGCGGCAGAGTTTAGACAAGTTATCGACGTGGACCTGAATGCACCGTTTATTTGCGCGAAAGCGGTTATCCCTTCGATGATTAAGAAGGGGGGAGGTAAAATCATCAACATTTGTTCGATGATGAGTGAGCTTGGAAGAGAAACCGTATCGGCATACGCAGCGGCGAAAGGCGGTCTTAAGATGCTTACGAGAAATATCGCAAGTGAATACGGCGAGTACAATATTCAATGCAACGGTATCGGCCCTGGGTACATAGCAACTCCTCAAACGGCACCTTTGAGAGAAAGACAGGCAGACGGCAGCCGCCATCCATTCGACAGCTTTATTATCGCGAAAACACCTGCTGCTCGTTGGGGGAATCCCGAAGACTTAGCAGGGCCTGCGGTGTTCCTTGCGAGCGAAGCGTCTAATTTTGTAAACGGACATGTTTTATACGTGGACGGCGGTATCTTGGCTTACATAGGCAAACAGCCCTGATTTGTTTATAATCGCTGAGAATTTATTTAATTAAAAAATCACAGGAGAAGAAAATGAGTGAACTTGTGAATGTAACAATAGAGTCGGAGAGGAAAGATAATTCTCAAACTCCAAAAAACAGAAAACTGAACGGTAAAAACAGTTTTGGGAAGAATATTCCTTTCTATTTAATTTTACTCCCTGCAGTAATAACCGTCTTTATGGTGCAATACTTGCCGATGTTCGGGCTTTTACTTGCTTTTAAAGATTATAACGTAAGACAGGGGATTTTTGGCAGTCCTTGGGCGGAGATGAGCGGATTTGCAAATTTTGTACAAATCTTTCAAACACCTGCTTTTTTGGACTCTGTATGGAATACCCTTTGGCTGAACGTTTTATCGTTGATATTCAGCTTCCCTGCACCAATCATTCTTGCGTTGTTAATCAACGAGATTGGCCATACGGGTTTTAAGCGTACAGTGCAAACCATCAGCTATCTTCCGCACTTCCTTTCAATTGCGGCGGTTACGACGATGGTCAATCAGTTGCTTGGCAACTATGGTTTATTGAATGCTGTGTTGCAACCCCTTGGGTTAGAACCCATATATCTGCTTGAACAGGAAAAAGCGTTTGTACCTACATACGTGATTACGGAAATTTGGCAGACGGTCGGATGGGGGACGATAGTATATCTTGCGACCATCACGGGTATTAATTCGGATTTGTACGAAGCGGCACAAATTGATGGTGCGAATCGCTTCCAACAAGTACTGAATATAACACTTCCCTCGATTTTACCAACGACAATGATTTTGCTAATCATGAAAATGGGGACGTTGTTCGGCTCTTCGTTTGAAATGGTATATGGTTTACAAAATCCCGTTGCTTGGACGAAGGACGTTATCGCTACCGCCATTTATAAATACGGTATTGGGCAAGGCGAATTTGAGGTTTCAACGGCACTTGGCTTGATGCAAGGCGTTATAGCGTTTAGCTTGACGTTTGTTGCGAACACTATCTCCAAGAAAGTTTCGGATGTATCTATGTGGTAAGGAGAAGGATTATGAGAGAAAAGACAGAAAAGAAAAAAACAGTGGGAAAGCCATCTGTTGGAAGACGAATTTTCATTGTTTGCAATACGGTATTTCTTTTGTTAATATCCTTTGCATTCATTGCGCCGTACTTGAATATTTTGGCGAAATCCTTTAATTCTGCAAAAGATACCATGTTGGGAGGGGTGACCTTTTTTCCGAGAGTATTTACTTGGGATAATTACGACATTGTTTTGAAAGACCCTAATATTGGACAAAGCGCATTGATTTCTGTATTGCGAGTTGTTTCAGGTTCGTTGTTTAGCTTGTTTTTACAATATTCCGTTGCATACGTGCTGCTCAGAAAAGGTTTGCCGTTTAGAAAAGCGATTGTAATGTTTTTTACAATCCCTATGTTTATCAACGGTGGATTGATTTCCGAATACATCATCTATGCGAAATTAAACTTGTATAACAATTTCCTCATATATATTTTACCAGCGTCGTTCAGCTTTTATAATATGGTCATCATAAGAACGTATTTACAGGGGATTCCCGAATCTTTGCTTGAATCGGCAAGACTGGACGGTGCAGGTGAGTTTACGATTTTGTGGAAAATTATGTTGCCATTGTCCATGCCAATCGTTGCCACGATTTTGTTGTGGTGCGCCGTAGCGCATTGGAACGACTGGGCGAGAACCTTATACTTTGTGGATAATCCTGAGTTATATACGTTGCAGTATCGGTTGATGTTGGCACAAAAAGAGGCGGAATCCTTACAGCAAATGATTCAAAATGCAATGGAAACGGGGCGTCCGCTCGGTACAATTGATTCTGATATTTCAGGCGAATCTGTTCAAGCGGCGCAAACGATTATTACAACCATTCCTATCGTATTAACCTATCCGTTCTTTCAAAGATATTTTGTTTCGGGCGTTACGATGGGTAGTGTAAAAGAATAAGTAAAAAATTAAAAATAGATAAATAAGGAGAAAAAGGAACATGAAAAAGATTTTAACAAGAGCATTATGTGTGACTATGTGCGCGGCATTTATAGGCTCGGCTGTGGGTTGCGGAGAGAAAGGTACGGCTTCTGATTCGATAGATACGAATTATCAGTGGTTAGACGCAAGCTTAACAGATACTTCGCAATTGTCTGATTATGCAGGTCAAAATAAGATTCAACTCACTGCATGGAACGTTTCTGAAAGACTTTCGGGGAAAAAATCCAGCGATGACGTTGTGTCTAAAGAGATTGAGCGTGTTACCGGCGTTTCCTTTAAGGAAAACGGTATCGTGGACAATAAGGACTCCACAGCAGAGCAGCGTTATAATCAGCTTAGCATGACAGGACTTCCCGACATTGCTTATGGTAGGGGATGGATTGATTCCGATGCATTGTGGGATTTGACCGACCTTATAGACAAATATTGCCCTACGATTAAGGCGCGTATGCCTGAATCGGTATGGAAAGCTACGCAGGTTACGGGCGGTCAAGCGGGTAAAGTATACGGTATTCCTTATGCGCTCGGTAACGTTGGTCTTTCTGAAATTGATACTGAAGCCGACCCGCAAAAGACGATTATGTTTGAATATAACCACGAACCTTACCCTTATATCATGGTTCGTGATGACGTTTTGAAAGAGGCTTACCCCGAAGCGAAAACGCAGGCGGAAATTGATGCGTTGTATGAAGAGCAGGGATATTTCACGGAAGAAGATTTGTTTGATGTGGAAATTACGTCTGCTGAGCAGTTTAGAACGGAATTCTTGCCCAAGATTCAAAAGGTATTGGACACGACGAAGAATGCGGATGGTACCTATCGTTACACGATGAAGGGCGGCAGAAAAGTTAAAGCGATGTTGGTGACAGGCGGTCAAGATGCCGACACGTGGGATTTCATGGGCGTTACCATTCCTAAATTGCTTGGCGCAACGGGTACCCACTACAATACGCACTTTACTTATTGGGATAAGCAAACGAAGAAAATCGAGCTGATGTTGACGCAAGATTTCTATAAGGATGAAGTA
>SVHQ01000031.1 GCA_015055785.1 Clostridiales bacterium
AACACCGCCGTGGAAGGTATCATCCAAGACTTGCCAAATCGGTATGCGCCTTTTATTCTTTCTTCATTGCAAAGCATTTGCACTCGGCGTGTAGTAACGCCCCATTTTTTTGCCGCTTCCTGAACGGTTATATATTGCATACTTTCCTCGTTTATTACTTCGCTATTGCGAAATATTTTAACCCATTAAAACTTCGCTATTGCGAAATCTTAGTTTATTATACCCTAGATTTTCAATTTTGTCAATCCGTTTCAAACAAAATGCAGAGGATTTTTACTCCAAACGTTTTATTATTGGCCTAACAACATTATTTCTTCTTCCAAAATAATAATTTCGCAACATTTATTTTTTACTATCTTTTCATCAATCTCACTTTGTTTAACCGTTCGCGCTTTACATGTACCATTCTTTTCAACTCGCCCCGCACAACGCCACACAATCCCTCCCGAATGCGTTGTTATTCTTCTAAAATTACGACCGCACTCGCCGCATCGAATCTTTCCCGACAACGAATTTCCACTTGAGTGCCTTGTGCTTTTTCTAATTGGTTTCCCCTGCTCATCCAAAACTACATTACTTCTTCTCGCCCTTTCCGCTTGCACCGCTTCAAACATTGCGCTATCAATAATTCCTCTATGATTATTCTCATATAAATATTGCGCAAGTTCCCCTTTGTTTTTCTTTTGTTTTTGCTCTAATACGTCTGGAATATGCGTTTTTTGTAGCAATGCTTGTCCAATGTATTTCTCATTTCCTAACATTTTATCGATAGCTGCACTCGTCCAAGTTTCTTTGCCTGTGGGAGATAAGATCCCCCTTCTTTTTAATTCTTTTGAAATCCCTGATAAACTATATCCTTGCAAATATAACTCAAATATCAATTTAACATTTTTCGCCTCTTCTTCATTGATAATTAGTTTCCCATCCTTATCTTGCTCATATCCATAGCAAATTCGATTTGCCAATTTCGACATTCCGCTTTGAAATCCATATACTAATCCCCAACGAATACTTCTACTTTTAGACATACTTTCTTCTTGCGCAACTGCTGCATGAACTGCCATATTAAATTCACCTCTTTCTTTTTTTAACCATATTTGTTCATTTTGGAAATAAACGTCAACATTAAGTTGTTTTAACTTTCGTATAACCTTCAAAAAATCAAGCGTGTTTCTTGCAAATCGGCTGATCGACTTTGTATAAATGATATCAATTTTCTTTCTTTTACAATCTTTTATCATCCTTTCAAACTGCACTCTATTCTTCTTTTTCAACCCACTTGCCTTATCCGCATAAATACCTACAAAGATAAAATCTGGGTTTGATTCAATCAAATCTTTATAATAATTCTGTTGGGACTCCAAACTATACTGTTGGAGCTCTTCTTTTGTACTTACTCGGCAATACGCCGCTACCCTTTTTCTCATTTGTTCCTTCCTTAAAAAGTAAAATCATAACACTGTTATGCAACAATGCTATGATTTTAACATATTTCTAAGAATTTTGTCCAATAAAGCAATAAACCTGCGCTATTTTTTAGCACAGGTTTGTATACTTTTGATGTGAAGCGTGGACAATATGAACCCCTGTCTAATTTTAGAGGGTGAGTTGAACTCCTGTTATATATTATTGACCTATAACCCTATTCGCAAATAGGGTTATGAAAATTTTAGGGTTACATATTCCCTTTTTTGCTATCATCCCTTATAATCATCTATATACCAGTTATCTGGAATAAATTATTTAAGGAGTGTTACAAATGAAACAAAAGTACCCTGATGAACTAATTCGTCAATGCTGCGCTGCTTACAAAAGCGGAACAACCGTTACAGCTCTCTCAAATCAATTCAATGTCCCACGAAGTACCATCTATGTTTGGTTAAAACACGACCAAAAAGAACAAGCGCAAAGAAAAGCTGAGCCCTATTTTAAAAACTATCCCGCTCTTTTGCGTAAAATTCATCATTTAGAAACCATTATTGAAATTTTGCAATCCATCGATTGTAATGCAAATTCCCCTCTGGATGTAAAACTTTTCACTTTAGAAAAATTATACGGAAAATACAACGTACACGTAATGTGCGAAGCGTTACAGGTTTCGCGCGGTACTTTTTACAACCATATTCTTCGTAATAAAAGAGATAATACTTGGTATGCCAAACGAAAGGAAGAGTTGCGTTTAAAAATCCAACAAGTCTATGACGATAGCCGTCAAATTTTCGGTGTTGGAAAAATCACCGCCACACTAAAAGCAAATGGCGAAAAGGTTAGCGAAAAAATGGTTCGTCTGTTAATGCAGGATATGGGACTTATTAGTATCCGCGATGGTGCAAAAGACTTTTACGATAAAGAACAAGTTCGCCTTAAAAATCATCTCAACCAACAATTTGATGTTTCCCGACCAAATGAAGTATGGGTTAGCGATGTTACCTATTTTCGCTTTAACAATAAAAATTATTATATTTGCGTCGTCCTTGATTTATATGCAAGAAGGATAGTTTCTTATCGTATTGGAAAAAGCAATAGTACAAATTTAGTCCGCAGCACATTTAAAATGGCATATGACGAACGAAAGCCCTCTTTACCTTTAATGTTTCATACTGACCGCGGCGGTCCGTATCGTTCAAAAACTATGCGTGAATATCTTCAAAAGTTAGGTGTTAAGCAATCTTTCTCACGGGCATATGTTCCATATGATAATTCTGTTGTTGAATCGTTTTTTTCTTCATTGAAACGAGAAGAGCTATATAGAACAAAATACCGTTCTGAAAATGAATTCAAAACGGCAGTAGACAATTATATGATTTTTTACAATTTCAAACGCCCACATTGCAAGAACCAATACAAGACACCCGATAATAAAGAGCTTGAATATTACGGGAAACAAACGGAATTCAACGATTGTAAAGATTAGAAACTGGGGTTCGGATTCAATCTTTTTTATTTTTGCATTTTCGATTTTTAATTTTTTTGAATTTTATGTCTAATAAAAAATTAAAATTAAAAATCTCTACATCCCTTGAAAAATAAGGAAAAAACACAAACCGTCTATTGATATCCAACCCAAAGGGGTTCAGATTTCAATAGACGGTTCATATGGCGCAGAAGACGAGATTCGAACTCGTGCTACGGTCGTCCCGTACTACTCCCTTAGCAGGGGAGCCCCTTGAGCCTCTTGGGTACTTCTGCATGGCTCAATGTTTAATCTTTATTTAAAAGCTATATTACTATAGCATATTTTTCCCCGCTTGTCAAAGCTTTTTCACGCAAAAAAAACGAAAAATTAAGAAAATTTTTCCTAAATGCTTGACCTTTCCCCTTTTATCCTTTATAATAAATATTGTTATAAAATACATTGAGGTGTTAAAATGAAAGTTATCATTACGGAAAATTACGATGAAATGAGCAAAAAAGCTGCCGAAATTATGATCGAGCTTGTAAAAAATAATCCCAATGCAGTGCTTGGTCTTGCAACGGGTTCCAGCCCTATCGGCATGTATCAATATATGGCAAAAGATTGCCAAAACGGCGGTGCAAGCTATAAAAACGTTTCCACGGTCAACCTCGACGAATACGTTGGTCTTACCGCCGATCACGACCAGAGCTATGCTTACTTCATGCGCACAAACCTTTTCAATCATATCGATATCGATTTGAAAAATACCAACCTTCCTTGCGGAAGCGCACCCGATGCACAAAAGGAATTCGACAGATATAACGCGCTTCTTGAAACGATGAAGCAAGATGTGCAAGTGCTTGGCCTTGGTTCGAATGGTCACATTGGTTTCAACGAACCGAACACCCCGTTTGATTCCGTTACTCACCTTGTAAATCTTACGGAAAACACAATTAAAGACAACTCCCGTCTTTTTAATTCGATTGACGAAGTACCCCGTCAGGCTCTTTCGATGGGTATTAAAAATATCATGCAAGCAAAATCCATTCTTATGGTGGTTTCTGGCAAAAATAAAGCTGAAGCTGTGCGCGGTATGGTAAAGGGTGAAATTACGCCCGCTCTTCCTGCGTCCGTATTACAGCTCCACCCCTTCGTAACGATTATTTGCGATAAGGACGCTGCAAGCTTGCTTTAATTCCCTGCATCAACAAAAAAAATATAGGCTTTCCCGTAAAAAGGAAAGCCTTTTTATTATGAAAATTATTCTTCGTCCCAGCCTTCTTCCGCTTCTTCTTCCTGCCAAATCGGGAGTTCACGCTGACGGTCGTCATCTTCCCAACCTTCCTCTTCCCCCTCATCCACTTCAGGTTCCCAAGTAAGCATTTCCGAAGTCTTTTCTTTCACCGTAGGTTCTTCCACTGCTTGCATTTCTTCCTTTTCTTCTGCTGCGGTTTCCTCTACAGCAGGCTGCGTTTCTTCCGCAACCATCTCAACCGTTTCTTCTTTTATATCTTCCTTTGCTTCTTCTACGTTAGAAATATCAGACTGTACGGGGATATCCAAAGGTTCTTCTGCGGGTGCGGTAGGTTCTTCTAATTTTACTTCCAAGCCGTCATCCGTGATAATTTTTTCAATTTTACGAATCTGAAAAACATGGCTGCAAGCGCCGCAAATATAAGCAAGCGCGCCATCTTTCACTTTAAGCGCCGCGCCACATTTATTACAGTTTACGATAAACACCTTACGTTCTGATTTTTCCTCTTGCTTACCCATAACGTCCTTATTCAATTCTGCCATTGTCATACCCTGCCTTTTTTACTTTCTTTACCTTAACAACTATAAAATATCCGTTAGTTGGGGGAATTTTATGCTGAAATCTTTTACAGACTCTATTTTATACCCATTTGATAGATTTGTCAAGGTTTTTTGCTCGATATCTTCACGCGCTCTCTATTTTAACATAAAAATTCAAATATTTTATTTTTACAAAAACAAAACCGCAATCGTTTTTCTCGACTGCGGTCATTTGTTCATCATTTCATTTAATTAGGCATTTTCTGCGCCTTGGCTCGCCGCGACTTACCACGCCGTTGCTACGCCGTCTACGTAATGCCAATAATTGCCTTCTTCCGTAGGCTCAACGTCGCTATAATAGTAAACGTCCACGTCTTCCATCTTCGTCAAAAGCCCAAGATTCACCTTTAATTTCCAAGCTTTATAATCGCCCTTTACATACACTTTTTCAAGGTTATGACACCAGCGGAACGCATAGTTAAAAATATCCATTTCCACACTCGGTTCAACGGGAACTTCAAGAATTTCCGCTGCGCGAGGGATAGGAAGCACGAGCATTTCAAGCGCATAACAGTTTCTAAACGCATTTTCGCCAATTTGAAGAATCGTATTACACAAAGTTACGTTCGCAAAATTTTCACAACCATAGAAAGCGTTATCTCCAATGTACTTCACGCCATTTTCAAACGTTACCGATTCAAGGCTATCGTCCAAGCCGAACGCTGCATCTGCAATACATTCCACGTAGGAAGGAACGGTGAATTCCTTTTCCTCTTTACCGATTGCATACTGCACCAACGTCTTTTTATCTTCCGTATAAAGGTTGCCGTCGATTTCTTCAAACGACAAATTCTTTTTCGAAACTTCAAAGTTCTTTAAACTCGTACAAGCAGCGAATACGTTGTCTGCAATCGAAGAGATTTTTTCGGGAATAACCACCTTCTCCAATCCGTCACAGTAAGCAAATGCGTATTTATCCACAACCGTTGTCGTGTTGGGCAATTCCACCTCCGTCAAACTGCTACAACCTGCAAACGCTCTCTTGCCAATTCTCGTAATATGCGTGGAAAGCTCGATACTCTTAAGGCCTTGACAATAATAGAACGCGCCGTCAGAAATCATGCTCACCTTGGAAGGAATCATGATGCTCGGCAAGTTTAAGCAACGAGCAAACGCTTCTTTGCCGATTTCTTCGATTTGGTTATGTAAATTAACGTCTTCCAACGCATAGCACATATAAAAAGTGTTATCGTGGATTTTCTTCACGTTGGTAGGAATGGTAATGCTCTTTAAAGCAAGACAGTGAGAGAATGCACCCTCATCAATCACGCCGTCCAAAGGTTTTCCTTTTTCATCCACTCTAACGCCCATCGTTTTCGGTATGGAAACACTTTCAAGATTTGCACACCATTTAAAAGCGTCTTTACCAATCACTTCCACCGTTTTAGGAATAACAACGCTCTTAATCTTCGAGTTGTTCATAAAGGCGAACGGATGAATTTCACGAACGGGAATATGGTTTACTTCTTCGGGAATAACGATATCTTCGCTCTCGCTCTTACCAATGCTACGCAAAACGTAATATTTGTCTATAACTCTGCCGTTTTCGTCTTCCACTTCAACGTAGTTATAATTAAGTCCTTCCGTGTAGCCAGCTTCTTTCTCTGTTTCGGAGGATTTTTCAGCATTCTTATTCTGCGAAACGTTCTTTGAGGTTCTCTTGCTCGAAAGCAAATCGTTTCCCTCTTGTGAGAAAATTGTTGTCAAGGAAGCCTGCCCATCCAACAAAGCCGTGATAGGTTCTTTCAAGCTTTCTGCCGTACAAACAAACAGCGCCGACGCACCCAACAGACAAACCGACGTATAAGCAATAGCCGTAATTATTTTCTTTCTAAGTTTCTTATTCATAAAAAACCACCTTTCCCGACAAAGGATTTACAATCTAACATTATATATTATAGCACGCTAAGTTTCATTTGTCAACAATTTTCCCTTTTTTCTTTTACATAAATTCCATTTTTTGCATGAGAAAACGAGGCCGCTTTCACCACGACCTCGTTTTGCGCTTTTCATCAAATTAAATTACAAAAGATAATACGGCATTTCGTTGCCCACGCTTACACGTACAAAACCGTCTTTTTCCGCCTTTTTTACAGTCGTTTTTTTCGCCGCAACCTTGGTTGCCGCTTTTTTAGCAGGGGCTTTCTTTTCTTCCGTTTTCTTCGGCGCTGCCTTTGCTTCTACTTTCTTGGTTGCAGGCTTTTTCGCCGTCGTTTTTGCTTTGGTTTTTTCCTCTACGGGTTTTACCATTTTGTCCATCACTTCCTCCGAAATCTTGGCAATCACCGTGCTGTTTTCCATATCAGGCGCGGTCGATTTCACCTTTGAATAACCGTTGTTTTCCACTCTTTTAATTGCATTTTTTCCGATCGGCATGTTCCATAATCTCCTTTGTTAATTTGGTATATTCCACGGCGCTGCGGCTGTGTTTTTTAAACGCCACGACAGGCATACTATTATCCTGCGACCATTCCACCGCGCTGTCTACCCTTACGTAGTTTTCAAACAACGTCGCCCCCTCCATTTGCTGCAAGGTTTCCAACGTCTGTTTGAAATATTTTTTTCTTTCATCCGCTTTGGTTATTGCGATACCAAGCACTTCCAAACGAGGGGCAATCTTTTTCGCCTGCTCGCAAAATTCAAACATATTTGCTAACCCGAAAAGTCCCCAAGGACTCGCTTCCACAGGAATCACCACAAAATCGGAAGCACACATAATATTCATCACCCAACCGCCAAGCGTAGGAGGAGAGTCGATTAAAATATAATCGTAATACCCTCTTGCGCGCACACGTTCAAGGCACTTTTTCAAAACACCCTCGCGCTGCCATTTGGCGAATAAATCAAATTCAATCGAGCTCATAAGCGACGTAGAAGGAATGATATCCAAACCAGCAATGCCCGTTTCCACGATATAATCAGACAAATCGCGTTCGTCTTTTATCGCGCGATAGATATTCTTCTCACCCTGCGCGTATTCATAAGCTTTTTCTTCGTTAAAATAGGAAATGGTGAGATTGAGCTGCATATCCCCGTCAATCACCAACACCTTTTTGCCTGCTTTTGCCATGGCACAACCAACGTTGGAACACGTCGTCGTTTTACCGCTGCCACCTTTATTATTCGCAAATGCTATTACGGTCGTTTTACTCATATTTCTTTCTCCGTTGTTCTTATAAAAGCCACGTGTCGAGCGATTGACTCGGCTTTTCCGTCTTTTGTGTCTTTTTCTGCATCGACTTTTTCTTCTGCGGCTGTTTTCTATCAGACGGCTTCGCTATACACGCTCTTTCCCCGTCCTCATCGTCTTTTAAATACGCCGCGAGCTCCGCAATCCCCTCGCCCGTGATAGAGCTGACGGGGAATATCTTCTTACAACCCGCCAATTTCAACCAATTCCGAACCCTTTCCACGTTTGCGTCGGGTTTGTCAATGCCCGTAATAATCCCGATAGCCTCGCGATTAACCATACTTGTCAAGCAAGGCGAGAAAATCGAATAGGGTTCGTTGGCAGACAGCACCAAACCGACAATATCCGCTTCGTAGGCATACAGAGCCAGTGCGCCGCTTGTTTCGCGGCGTTCGGTGTATTCCCCAGGTGTATCGATAACGGTGTCGAGATAGTTGACGTATTGCGTTTTATAATACTTAATTTCTTCACCGCGCAGAGCTTGCGTCAGCGTGGTTTTCCCAGCCGCTACTCTGCCGAATAACATAATTTTTTTCATAATTAGGTCTTGGTCACGTCGCAACAAATATAGTCTAATTTCTTCACGAAATATTCACGAATTGCTGTAAATGCCGATTCCACAGAAGATACCGAGCCCGTAATGATAAGCGTGCCCGTAAATCTATCTACAAACCCAATTTCCGCACCTGACGACTTCATAGCGATATCCGCCGCAATCACTGCACTTTCGTAGGGAATGACCGTCAAAACGCCAATGGCGCTTTTCGTGTAATCTGCCTGCGGGTCTAAACCAAGCTTGGTGTAAAGCACTTCGCCGGGATTTGCAATAATGTGACAAAGAGTAATTTGCTTACCGGGTACAAATTCTTGTATAATCCTCGGTGGCATTTTTTCATGTATATCCATAATTGATACTCCTTTTGTTAGGTGAACTTTGCAAAGTTAATCTTTGCATAGACCGCTTTCGCGGTAATAATAGCGCAAAACTTTCGTTTTGCTTTTTAAAGGGCTTTCTTTTCGTGGAGCTCTACTCCACACCTCACAAGAAACTAAGTTTCTCGACTTCCTATTTTTGGCACGCTATGGCATTTAATCCCGATAACGAACGATAGAAAGACGAAACACTCGTGGAGTGGAAACAACGCTGAAATGCGTAGTATATTCTTTGTTTCAACCGCCGATTTGGCATTTAAGACCGCTTTCTTCCGCCACGGATAATAAATATTCCATCTTTTCTTTGCTTGGCGGCTCGATTTCTTTTAAAGAATAATTCCTGCCAAGCCCTGCGTATTTATCCTGCCCCAAACGGTGATAAGGCAACAAATGATGCTCTTTCACGCCAGGCAAGCTCGCGGCAAATTTCGAAATCGCTTTAATCTCTTGCGCCGTGTCGTTAAACCCAGGCACAACGGGAGTACGAATAATCAATTCCACACCGCTTTCTGCGATTAATTTCGCATTTGCAAGGATACGTTCATTCCCTGCGCCCGTGTATTCTTTATGTTTCTCTGAATCCATATGCTTTATATCCATAAGATATAAATCCAAATACGGCAAAATTTTCTGTATATCTTCAAACGGTGCGTTCGCCGTCGATTCCACCGCCGTATGCAAACCGTTTTCTTGGCACGCACGGAGCAAATCCCTTGCAAAATCTGGCTGACCAAGTATTTCTCCACCCGACAGCGTCACGCCACCACCACTACGGCGATAGTAAGGCATATCGGATAAAATTTCAGGCAACAATTCCGCCACCGTTACGTCCTTACCCACGATTTTTTCTTTACCGTTCTCTATCAAGGTTTGGATATCATAGGATTGAGATTCGGGATTACAACACCAAGCACAACGCATAAAACAACCTTTAAAAAAGACAATGGTACGGATTCCCGGTCCGTCATGAATCGAGAATCGCTGTATATTAAAAATTCTGCCTTTTGTTTGATAATGCATGGTGTGTTTCCTTTTAGGTGAATTGCAAGCGTTGCTTGCGTGAATTGCGTTCTGTGAACGCGTGAATTGATTGCTCCGCAATCGTGAATTGCAAACCTTTGGTTTGCGTTATCGCTGTGTTTTCTATGAGATAAATTCCATTCCACTCGCTATCGCTCGTTTCAGTCGGTAGGACATTATAAAATTCCCCATAACACCGACATACTAACTATCCAAGCTATATAGAAAGATAGAAAGTCAAGGTCCAGCGGAACGCTGGTTAGAAGCCTTGTTCGGTTCTGTTTATAATATCGTCCTGTAACGAGCGAGAAAGCGTCGTAAACAACGCACTGTAACCTGCTACGCGGACAACCAACGTTTTATATTTTTCGGGGTTTTCTTGCGCGTCTAACAACGTTTCACGAGAAACGACGTTAAATTGCATATGCATACCCTTTTGATCGAAATAGGAACGAATCAACGCTGCAAATTTCGTCAATCCTGACATACCTGCAAGCGCCGAGGGATGGAATTTTTGATTGAGCAACGTACCGTTACTTGCAACACCTTGTTCCAATTTCGCAACGGAATTTGCCGTTGCCGTAGGCCCTTTCACGTCGCGCCCCGACGCAGGCCCAATACCGTCTGCAATCGGCGTAAATGCCAATCTGCCGTCCGGTGTTGCCCCCGTCTGCGCACCCAAAGGTACGTTTGCAGATACGGGATAAAGCCCCGCTTGGAAAATACCGCCGCGCGGATTTTTATATTTTTCCACTTCTTTTGTGTACGTGTTCGCTACTTCACGCGCAAACATATCCGCTTCATAGATATCGTTGCCGTACTTAGGACAATCTTCATCAATCATACGCTTGATTTCACGATATCTTGCACGAAGAGTGGGGTCGATGGCGTTGCCGCTCGTCACTTCTTCATAAATCGCACGGATTGCCGATTCATTGAGGGTAATACCCTCTTTCGCGAGTTCGCAAGCCACTTCCGTCGTCACACGTTCTGCCGCTTTGCCCGTCAAACCATAGCCAAAGTTCGCCTGCAAGGCATCGCGAAGCTCTGCCATAGAAACCAAATGTTGTTCGAATACAAGCTGTTTAATCGCCAAAAGTCCGTCCGTGTTGTTGGCAATACCAAAGCCCTGCGGACCTGTGAAATTATAAATTGCACCGCCCTCTTGCAAGGATTTCCCTCTTGCAATACAATCGTCAACCATACACGATTGGAAAGGCAAAGGACAACGCGTAGCGTGTGCTACGTCAATCGCATTGTTCGCATTCACGAGCAATTTCACAAAATAACTCTGTTGCGTTTTGTAAGCTTCGAAAAATTCCTCAAAGGTACGCATCTGCGTCACGTCGCCCGTGTCAGGGCCAATCTGCACGCCCTTATCCACACCGCGCGAGAATACGAGCTCCATGGGACGGCACATATTAAAGAACGCCGCATCGTGCCAACCGTCCGTCTTACCGCCCTTTTGCGGCTCTACGCAACCGATAATACAATAATCTCTCGCATCTTCCAGCGTAAGCCCACGCGCCATAATCGAAGGAATCATCACTTCGTCGTTATAATAAGCAGGCAAACCTGTGCCAAGTCTTGTCAAGGCCGCCGCCTTCAACATCAAATCCTGCGGCGTACCGTTCCATACACGAATGGAGATGGAAGGTTGAGGCAGAGGCACGTGCATCGCTGCCTCCAAACACATAAACGACAAATCGTTCGTCGCGTCAAGCCCATGAATATCCTGACCGCCTACAATAAGGTTTTGGAACATACCGTAGCCTGCAAAGCCGTCTGCCGAAGCCGCGTCACGAACCTTGTTAATGTCGTTAAGCTTCACCCAAATACAGTCGATGAGTTCCTGCGCTTCCTCTATCGTCAGCTTGCCTGCATCGATGTCTTTTTTATAATAGGGATACATATACTGATCAAATCTACCAGGCGAAATGGAATGTCCGCTCGATTCAATCTGCAACAAAAGCTGTACAAACCAGAAGGATTGACAAGCTTCGTGGAAATTCGCCGCGGGAAATTCGGGCACGTGCATACAGTTCAAAGCGATTTTTTCAAGCTCCGCTTTACGAACGGGGTCGCTTTCCTTTTTCGCTTTTTCGCGTGCAAGCACCGCGTATCTGCGCGCATATTCCACAACCGCTTCACACGATTCAATCACCGCCGTGAGGAAGTTGTTTCTTTGCATATATTCAGGGTCTGCAACGTCTAAATTGCGAAGTGCTTCCTGCGCTTCTGCAATGATGCCGCGATACCCTTTTTTCAGCACTTTATCATACTGTACGTTTACGTGACCGATACCGTTATAGAAATAGTTACCAGGCGTGTAAATATTGTGCGTTACAAACGCTTCGTAAGCCTCGGGTGCCATAATCGATTTTGCCAAATCGCTGTTTGTCTTGCCCTTCCAATAAGGGTATGCGCCGCGAAGTTCCTCTTTCGTCTTTTCGCTGATATAGAAAGGGTCAGCCGCACGCGTTGCCACCGTGTCAAACTCCGCCTCTAACCATTCATAAGAATATTCGGGGAATACTTGACAACCGCGAGGGGCGATGGTTGCGCTGCCGACGATGAGTTCGTTGTCACGAATCACGATGGGAAGATTACGCAAAATATGTGCAAAAGCCGCGCTACGGCGCAGGATAATGGGCAACGCTTCCGTCGCCTTATAGCTTTCCGTAACGAGCAAACCACGCGCCGATTCAATCTCGGGCATTTTTGCGTATAAATCGTCTACTAATTTTTGTATTCTCGCACTTTTTTCTATTACGAATTTGATATTTTCCATGATTATTTCTCCCATAGAGAAGTGAATTGCACCCCACGGGTGTTTCGACTTTCTATCTTTCTTTGTCGGT
>SVHQ01000032.1 GCA_015055785.1 Clostridiales bacterium
CCTTTACGCACACCCACAACGCCGATGTTGCCAACATCTGCCCTTTCCTTTAAGTATTTTATGGAAAATAACGCTACGTAAACCCATTCAAACCAAGTGGATTCTTCCGCGCTAATATCTTTTAAATCGTTTAATCCGCGCGCTTGTTCGTAATTACCGTGTGCAAGCGAAGCAGGATACACCGTACGCATTATGCCCTCTTCGTCCGCGCTCATTTTTCCCGAATAATCAGGCATTAATACAGCGTAACCCTTGTCAATGAAATATTGCATCATCTCTCTATCAATCGGCTCGCCAGCGTCCTGCAAAAGCAATACGGCAGGTTTTTTATCCGTGCCGTTGGGTCTGCCAAACTGTGCGTAGATACGCACGTTTCCGTCCTCTACTACGTGACCGGAATACGCAACGTGACTAAATCTTACGCCGTTACGATCTTCAATCCCCCATTCGCTTGCCCCCAATGGAGTTTTTAAATTAAATTTTTTCCATAAAGAAATTGCGCTTAAAATCATAATTCCTCTTTTATTATTTTATTGTACGTGCTCTTTCATTTATTCTTTATTTAGCCAAGCCAACATGTCCGTTAGAAACGTTCAACGCGTACCTGGGAGCCATGTTTTTCATTTGCACCCGTTACAAGCAGTTTGTTGTCGATGCGATGTTTAAGCTCCTCCACGTGCGAAATTAAGCCGACGGAAAAACTCTTGCTCAATTTGCCCAACACGTCCATCACCGTATCCACCAATTTCTCATCCAGCGTACCAAAACCCTCATCCAAGAAGAAAAACTCAATAGGTCGAAGGGATTTTTGACAAATCGCCGCACTCAAAGAAAGTGCCAAAGACAGAGACACCAAGAAGGTTTCGCCGCCGGAAAGCGTCTTCACTGCACGCAGGTTTCCGCCGTCTAAATTATCCCCTACTTTAAATTCCTTTTCATATTTCAAGAAATACCTGCCCCCCGTCAACGACAATAACGTCTTGCCTGCCGAAAGGCAAATTTCCTGCAAATATTCAGAGGCAATGTATTCTAAAAAACGGTTGTTGCGAAGCAAAGAACGCAATTCATCACACAAATCACGCGCCGCCTCTTTCTCCTTTAAGACTTTTTCAAAAGCACGGTATTTATCCCGCAATTCCTCCAAACGCTTGAGCTCCGTTTCACACGTTGCCACCCTGCGATTGAGTTCGTCCTTCCTTTCCTGCGCCGCCGCTTTATTATTTTGCGCCGTTTGCAGATTATCTTCGCTGTAATTTAAGAACTTATTTCTATCCGTTTCTTCATATTTATTTCGGTATAAATCATATTTTTCAAAGAAGCTTTTACACTCTTCACACACCGCTTCTTCATCTCGTAATTTCAGCAACAATTCCTGCGCCTGCGCCGCATTTTCAAAACCGCCTTTTCTCAAAGCATCTACAAGTGCCGCTTGTAAATGCATTGTTTCCTCTTCGCCGCGAAGCACCAATGCTGTTTGTTTTTCTGCTTCTGCGCGGTGGCTATTCAAATGCTCCTGCGCGGCGTTGACGTCCGCTTGCAATTTTGTTTTTTCCGCTCGGAAAACAGTCAAACGAGCATCCAAATCGCGCTCCGTACCAAGCGTTGCTATCGCTGCATTTTTTACTTTTCTCTCGTTCCACAATTCGTGATACGCCGCGCCTTGCTGGGAAAGATTTTGCATTTTTTCTTTTCGCGCATTGTCGGCAATCTGCTGATTTTCCAGCGTTTGCAGTTCCGCGCGTATCTGTTTGCGCTTTTGTTCTATTTCTTTAAAAGCCGCGTGCAATGCCGTTACGTCCACCTGCTCTGCATTCGTGCGCTCCAACGTGTATTTTTCCAATAAACGCTGTACGTCTACCTGCGTTTGTGGATATTTTTCAGCAATCGCCTTTAAATCATTTCGCACCTCGCCGTACGTTTCTACCAACAAAACGTCCTTGCAATTTTTCTTGATATAGTCAAGTAAATTATCCTCTTCGCCAAGCGCCGTCAAAGCTTTTTCTTTTTCCGCAAGAAGTACTGCAAAATCCAAATTAGACAATTCCTTCTGGCATTTACGATACTCCGCCAAACACTCGTTATATTTGCGCTCTGCCTCCGCTTCCGCCTTTAAATCATCTGCCGCACCGCGCACCTTTTCAAGCGCCAAGCTCGTCCGCAAAATCCTTTCTTCCACGTCACTTTCCGCCTGATGTTTGTTGGCAATCTTCAATTCCTCCAAAGCCTTTTGCGCATTGGTATTAGCAGCCTCCGCCATTCTTCTCGCCGTCTCCGTTTGTAAACGGTTTTTCTCCGCCGCCTGCGCCTCACGCACAACCGCTTTTGCAAAAGGAATACGCTCTGCCAAAGCACGCTTTTCTTCCATTTGTGGAAGTAGAATTTTCATTTCTTCCAAACGGCGGCACACTTCGTCGTATTGCAGTTTTTCTTTATGCAACGAATACGCAAGCTCATACTGCGCTTCAGCTTTTTTCAGTGCCTCATTTGCTTCGTTAAGGTTTTGTCTTTCTACGGTGAGCTGAGCATTCTTTTCGTCGATGAACTCATCCCTGCCCCCCTCGTTTTGCCCCATTTCGGCTTTGATAAGAGCAACTTCCTGCTCCGCCTGATAAAACTTTTCATTCGCGGACTTAGAGAGCTTTTCACCGTATTTTTCCAAATCAAATAAGCGAGAAACCAGTTTCACACGCTCTGCCGTCGTCGCTTTTACGAGCGCGGCAAAATCCCCCTGCGGCAAAGCAATACACATTTTAAAATCGTTAAAGCTAAGCCCGATGATGTCTTCTATTTTCTCATCCACGTCGCGCGTGCCTTCCGCCAATGCCAAAAGCTCTCCGCTGTCCGTGTATTCATATAAAAAAGCTTTCGTCGTACCGTTTTTGCGTTTACGTTCTCTGCGCACGCGATAAGCACGGCGTTTGCCTTCTGTCGTCAATTCAAAATCAAAAATGACGTAGGCGCTTTCTGCCTTATAATTAATGCAATCGTTCATGGATTTGGAAGCGCGTTCCACTACGCCGTACAAAGCAAGATGAATACAATCGAGAATGGTGCTTTTTCCACTGCCCGTATCCCCAAATATCCCGAACACACCGCCTGCAAGAAGCGCGCGAAAGTCAATCTGCGTCTTTTCCGAAAAGCTGTTTATTCCGCAAAATTCCAGATAAATCGGCTTCATGCGCCCCTCCTTTTATCATCCAAAGTGTATTTTTATTTTTCCGACAGTTCGTTCAACGTCGATAAAAACAAAGTCTTTAATTCTTCTTTCGGCTCCACGCCGTATGCCGAGCGATAAAAGGACGTGAACAAAGCTTCGTCTGAAAGTCCCTTTCTCGATTCAAACTGCAATTCCTCTTCCGCTCGCACTTCCGCAAGCAGGGAAACAAGGTTGTCTTTCGCAGCCAAAGCCTGCGTATCCGACGAGGTAAGCGGCGAGGAAAGCACCAATCGCATTTCCACCAAATTGTCGGGATATTGCCCTAAAAGCGAGAGCGCCATTTCTACGTTCTCCGCTTGCAACCGAATCAGCTTTTTACCCGATTGTAAAGGTACGTCCTTTAAATTCTCCACGCCCTTTTTCGTTAAATCAAAAACTTTTACGCCCTTATCCGCGCTCTCATCAAAAGAATACTGCAAGGGCGAACCGCTGTAATAACAATGATTTTTGCCCATGTGTTGTTTCTTATGTAGATGCCCAAGCGCAATGTAATCACTACTGGGAAGGGCGTCTATGGGAATGGCTCTCGCGCCGCCAAGGTCGATTTCCCGTTCGCTGTCCGAACAAGCGCCACCTGCCACAAAAATGTGCGCCATAAAGACGGAAGGCAGTTTTTCTACGTTGCCGCTCTCCCCTTCCTCCATCCACTTTCGCATCTGTTCGATATAGGGCAAATCGGACTTTGCTTCTTTAAATCTTGCCTCATTGGGATAGGGCAGGGTTGAGATGAACGCTTTTTCGCCCCGTTCATTTTCAAAAATTACATACCCCTTTCCCGAAAGGGTAGGACGGATTTTTCTCACGCCGAATGCGACACTATTTTCCGCGACGGGCAAAGCATTTCTTGCATTGCCGACGATATATATCCCTTGTTCTTCTGCCAAAGGCGCCGCCGCAGAGAGTCTGACACCGTCGTCGTGATTACCACTGATAATCAGCACAGCGCGCGAAGCTCCAGCCACTTTTTTGATTTTTTTAAAGAACAGGTCTTCCGCCTCCGCACAAGGCGTGTAAGTGTCGAATACGTCGCCTGCGATAAGCACAAGTTCTATCCCCTCGCTATCGCAAATATCAACGATTTCATCGAGGACAGCCGCTTGTTCTTCCAAGCGTTCGCGACCCATGAGCCGTTTACCGATATGCCAATCGGACGTATGCAAAATCTTCATGGTGCGACCTCCTCTTTTATCCTTTTTAACAGACTTTTCTACTTTTTTCGATTTTTTACAAAATCCTTTTCAAAACACCTTGCTTTTCCAATCGAAAAAAGGTATAATAATCATATCTTCACTTCAGGGCGATATATACCTATTCTATTTTATTATACACCATTTCTTCAAAGAAAGCAAGGAAAGTGTTAAGGTAGAATAAAATTTTTCCCAATTTACACAAACGCTCATCGCGATTTCGCATAAAAAATCATCGAGGAAACGCTTATGGCTTTTTGTTCATTCTCAAAAGACACCGACAATACGTACACCCTTGTCGAAAATAAATTCATCACAAAGTATCTGCCCGAAGCAGATGGTTTTGCCGTGAAAGTGTATCTTTACGGGCTTTATTTGTGTGAAAACACGAATACAGATTTCTCCGTACGTTCAATGGCGGAAGTGTTAAAAACAACCGAACAAAAAATCATCGAAGCTTTCACCTTTTGGCAAGATTACGACCTCGTGGAAATTCTTTGCAAAGATCCGTTTACCGTACAGTATTTGCCCGTACGCTCTGCTGTCGGTCGGCCTAAAAAGGTGCGTTATGAGCAATACACCGATTTCAACAAGGAATTGCAACGCAAGATGCAAAAGGTGGGGAAATTTATCTCCTCGAACGATTATGTTAAATATATGCACTTTTTGGAAGAGAATAATATTCAGCCGCAAGCTTTTTTGTTGATTGCAGAGTATTGCATCAACAAGCAAGGCGAAACCATCTCCCCTTCCTATATTTTCAATAAGGCAAAAAAATTAATTCGAAATGGTTTGACCACCTATGAACAGGTGGAAAAAGAACTCTCCAATTACAACGCGCACGAAGGCGACCTCATGACGATTTTTGCCGCAATGTCCCTTTTCCAGAACGCGCCCGATGAAAACGATTACGCGCTGTATAAAAAATGGACGGAAACGCTCGGTTTCACCAAGGAAGGCATTGTAATCGCCGCGAAACATTTAAAACGCGGCAATATGACCACGCTGGATATATCTATAGAGGAACTATCGGAAAAAGGTAAAACGGAAGCAAAAGAAATCGAAGCGTATCTTTCCGACCGCGACGTTTTGGCAAACCTCACTTTCCGTATTGGCAGAAAGCTTGGCGTCAAAGTGCATAATCCTGCACCCTATATCGATGAATACGTGGAAAAATGGTATACGTATGGTTTTGAAGAAGCTTCACTGTTGGATATTGCCTTGTTCTGTTTGAAAACAGCACGCGGTGATTTCGATTCTATGAACGCTGTCGTGCAAAACCTTTTCAACGAAGGACTTGTTTCCCAAGAGGGCGTAAAAGATTTCCTCAAAGCGAAAAATGACGAACTGAAATTGTTCACGAAAATACAGGATATTTGCGGTTCTATTCGCAAAAACACCACCAATCTTTCTTTGATTAAAACGTGGCGAGATTGGAAATTTAGCGACGAAATGATTTTGGAAGCGGCAAAACGCAGCGCAACAAGCGCGAGCCCTATCCCCTACATGAATAAAATTTTATCCGATTGGAAGCGCACGGAAGTTTATGCTTTGAAAGATATCCCCGACGCGCCTGCAAGCGGTGCAACGCCCAGCAAAACGGGGACTTCGCGCGGCTACGTCAACCCTGCCATCGAGGCGGTCAACGCCAAAGCCGACCGCGAACGTTATTATGCGCTTTTGCGTGAAAAAGCGCAAACAAGAGCTGAACGTTTCATCGCGAAAGCCAATGCAAACGAGAGATTCAAAGAAATCACGGCAGAACTTTCCAAGATGGAAATTGCCCTTGCCAAAGCGGAAGTATTCGAGCCTGCAACGCTCCCCTCTCTTTCCGCACAGAAGAAAAATTTGTTAGCGGAGCGCAAGAGTATTTTAATGAGCTTAGGCATCGAAGAAAAGGAATTAGTACCTCAATTCACCTGCAAAAAATGTTCGGACACAGGTTTTTTACCCAGCGGCACAGCGTGTACTTGTTACAAACCTGCAAATTGAAATATTTTTAAGAAATTTTACGAAAGCGAGTTGAAAACGCTTGCAATTTTTGAAAAAATACAGTAATATAAATAAGCGCTTTATGAAAGAGCACTTATTTATGCAGAGATGTCTGAGTGGTTTAAGGAGCACGATTGGAAATCGTGTGTGCGCCTGAAACGTACCGGAGGTTCGAATCCTCTTCTCTGCGCCAAGAAATAAAAGGGTTTCAGCTTTTTAGGCTGAAATCTTTTTTTATGCCATTTTTCATGGAATACGATTTTAAAACTTTGGAAATAGCGTAAACTTTTCCAACTCTTTCCTTTTAAATTCATCTAAAACATGCATATATACATTCAAAGTCATATCTGCTGTTGAATGCCCGACAACCTGCTGACAAACATTTACATTCACACCGCATTCAGCACAACGAGTAATAAAAGTATGCCTTAAATCATGTAAATGATGATTGGGACAAAGCTTTTTAAAAGCTTTGCTTGGCGTTTGCAAAGAATAAGGAAACACTCTTTTAGACCTTTCTTTCTCTTTCTTTGCCTGCTTTTTACGACCTTGCAATATTTCCTTAATATCTTCCGTCAATAGAATATGGCGAAAGCTATCGTCTGTTTTAGTGCCTTTAATAAGAATTAAATTGTTTTCATAATCAATGTCTTTCCATTCAAGGCTTAATGCTTCTGCCCTACGTACACCCGTATGCAAATAAAACAGCATAAGCCATTTGTATTTTGACTTTTCAAGTGCTTGCAGAAACTCTCTTTGTTCTTTTACTGTGAGTGCTTTACTTTTTTTCTTTTTATAGGAAATAGATTCAGTTAAAGAAACAAGATTTTTTTCAACTATACCTAATTTTTCAGCTTTTAAAAAGGCATTATTCCAAACTTGTCTTACATAAGTACGAGTACGACTTTTAGGAATTGAAGATAACGCACTATCAATATCAAATAAAGTTATTTCTCTCATTTTTAAATCTTTTAGATATTGAGGCGTATGCAATCTTATTATCTGCTCTATATTGCGTATGCTGTTTTGGGCCAACGTAGGCTTTTTATATGTATTAAACCAAAGGGAAAGCCATTCACCAAAGGTTATAATTTTAAAATCAGGACGGTTATTTTGCATAATTTTCCTATTTGCTTTATTTGTGGGGCTGTCTTCCTCGGTAATGGGCAACCATTAAAGGGTTTCATATACGCCCTTTTGTAATTCTTCTTTTCCGCTCTACCTTTACCAATAAACAATTCGCAAACAAGCTTTTAGCCCCATTAAAGAGAATGCTTTTCGCAAAATATACACTTATGCTAAAAGTTCCTTATACGAAATTTGAGTTAGCTTAAAATTCCAATCCCAAGGCGATATAATATTATCAGGCATAGGTATTAAATACGGCAATTTAGAACGGCGCACACGCTCTAAATATTCCATTAAATCACAAAAAACGTGAGCAGGGATTGAAAAGCATTTAGCATATTCCATATCACAATATGATGAAATGCCTTGCGCTTCCAACCATTCACAAACAAGCATTGCTTCATCATCATCATCAAAAACACTACGTTGCGGACGTTTCAAGTCCTTACTTGCAAAATATCTATGATTACATATTTTCAAACTATCCTTTGAAACATATTTAGCACAATATTTTGCAACGCGAACTCTATCCGACTTTGTGTTTTTGATTTCCGTTATTTGCGTAAAGCCAAATCTATCACTTGATAAACGCCAATCTAATTTACCATTTTTATTTATAAATAAATCATCTTTATTCAAACAACGTACAATAAAATGAAAATGTAATCTATGCGTTTTAGAGCCATATTCAGGCACTAAAATATATTGAAATTCGGAAGCTCTTCTTTCCTTATAATGATTAAAAGCCTTTGTTATTTTATCTTTCATTCTTTGCGGATAGTTTATCAAATCCCCAACTTTTTCATCACCCAATGTTATCGTTCCAAAATAGTCAAAATCATTACACAAAGACAAATCAACAACATTTCTTTTAGCACGTCTTAGAGCTATCCTTTGACTTTCACTATTGAAAACAACATTTCCGTCTTCGTCTGCGTCTATCATTTTGACACTTCTATTCACTTTGATTTCGGGGGTATTGTTATAATACCTTTTATTAAAGAAATTTATTCTATATTCCTTACGGCAATCCACCACGCTATAACACGTATCAAATCCAAAAACCATTACAAAAAACTCCAAACAACTTATACTTATATTTTTATTAAAAAATATATAATGGGTAAAAAACGTTACTTAATCAAGTAGTAGGCGCGATGCGCCCCCCGATCCCCTTGGAATGGACGGGGGGGCGCATTCGCGCTGCACTATATCTTCAACTTATGGGCACGAACAATATCAGACTTAGTTCCATTGGCATATTTATTTTCCAATTCAATCTGTTTTTGATACAAATCACTCAACATTTTTCGCAAATTACGAGAAGTAAACCCACGCAAATTATGCAAATAAAAAATAACTTCTAAATCTACTTCATTTAGATTTTGAAACGTATACGCAAGTTCATTACGTTTAGTTTGCAATTCTTCTTTTGTAAAAGCAACTTTCATTTCTATCCATTCTTCTTTGCTCAAAGAGTGGTTTATAATACCGTCATAGTTTTCGATATAAGTATCAATCCTATCAAAATAATAATACAAAGACGGAACAGCACAAAAAGCCTGCTCTATTGTATATTTCTTTTCTTCTTTTTTAATTTTAATCATATAATACTCTCCATTTTTTTAGCTGTTTCTGCTGACGTTCGACAGCTGAAATATTCAAAACGATTTTCTTGTAAATTGCAATACATAACACGGAAACAACGTTTTGATGTCCGTATTACTGTAAAACAATCATAAACCTTATATCCTTTTCTACGATAAAAGAAATATCGATGAAATGTATAATCGTAAGAAAGAATATATTTACCTTTGAATTGTGGCGATAAATTCCACAACAACCAATGAACACGACCAACCATATTATTTTCCTTTATAAAGTAAAAGTCACCTACATAGGTGGTGTAGATGGCTTTTACAGATTTATAAGTTATTTAGTTTTTTTGACAAATTAATAAATTAATAAATGCTCCACCTACGCATATCTCTAAATGAGATAAATATATTATACTATCTCAAAATGAGTTTGTCAACAGCTTTTATGCAAAAATATTGAAAAACTTCTCAAAATGTGATAAAATTTTAGTTAAGGTGATATTATGAGAACAAAATTCGCAGAAAACTTTTCCGATATTCTTAAAATTAAGAATATTTCCCAATCTCAATTTGCAAGATTATATGGTGTAAAGCAAAATACCGTTTCACAATGGGCAAATGGTAAAAGAGAACCGACATACCATGATTTATTGCGTATCTGCACTTTATTTGATATTGAAATACATGAAATATTAGGATATACTCCACGAGTAAAGAAAGCAATTTTAAGAGATATTATAGGAAGCAATCAAGAATTCCAAAAACAGCAAAAGCAACTAATCGAAAAAATGGAAGAAAACAAAAGTACTCTTACTGAAATACAATATGCAATCGAAGAATTATACCAAAAGACACTTGAAGAATATAAAACTATTTTCGGTTTTACCGATTGATTATCTCATTATGTGATTGGAAATCGTGTGTGCGCCTGAAACGTACCGGAGGTTCGAATCCTCTTCTCTGCGCCAACAAAAAACACACCTCTAAGGGTGTGTTTTTTTTGTTGCATTGTGAAGAGATTGAGACCTTTCCGCATACGCGGAGGTTCGCGCGAACAATGCGCTTTATCTATATTAAAATCACCGACGAAGGCTCGTAGCATTGTGAAGCTTTGTTGCTTTGCAACAATCTCCTCTTCTCTGCGCCATTTTTTAATTATCTCTTATATCCTTAACAAAATTTTCAGGAAACAATTCTTCCATTGAAACTTCTAAAATTTTTGCTATCACAAAAAGCTCCTTATCCGTTGCGCTACGCACTTGTCCTTCCAACTTAGAATAGCTTGTTGGATTCATATCACAACCCATCACTTGTATTTTAGCAATAAACTCTTTTTGTTTTATTCCTCTCTCTTTACGCAATCTCTCTATTTTTTCCCCTACAACATTAGCCGTTCCATATACTTGCTTCCTTATTTTCATTATAATGTCCTACATTTTTATTTTTTGCAATTATACTCTAAAAAATACTTGACATAATTCCAAAATGGAATTATAATTAAAATAATTCCGAAATGGAATAAAAAATATAGGACGGTTTTACTTATGAAAAAATTTTGGAAAACGTTACTCTCTTGTTTGTTAATGATTATCTCGACATTATCAATCTGTTGTTGCGCACCCAAGCCTGCATTGGATATTGACGATGCAAAAGATGCATTAGAAGATGCTGATTATGATGTTGAATTTATCACCAACCCCGATACCGATGAGGTAGAGTTCGCCGAATCTATCGACAAATACCTTACAGCTGAAGGCGAGAATGATGAATACATCTGCATGATTTTATTCGACTCTGCAACCATGGCAAAAAAATATTATAACACCTTATTATATAGCGTCGAAAGTGAAATCAAACAGATGGAAGCAAACATTAAAGCATGCGAATATTATCTTAAAAAATACGATGAAAAAATTAAAAGCGATGAACGCGATGAAATTGAAGATTGGATTAAAGAAGATAAAAAAGATATTGAAAAATATGAAGAAGAATATTGCATCGGCAGAAGCGGAAAGCTCGTATGGTACGGCTCCATTGACGCTATAAAAGATACAAAATAAAATAATCGATAATTAAAAAACAGAGCACTCATCGCGTACATGGGTGCTCTGTTTTTATTTTTAACTTAATTTTACATATTTTAATTTTCGGCATTTTTCGCTTCGCTTTGCGAACCCGTGGGATTCAAAATACTATAACCGACGTTAACAAGATGGTCAGCTACACGTTCCAACCCAACGACCATGGACGAAAAATACGGGCTGTGTTCTATCTTACAACAACCTTCCGCCAAACGTGCATAATGGCGAGTTGTCAAATCGCGTTTCATATTATCCACTTGATTTTCAAGTGCCGCCAATTCATTCAGACGAGCGGAATTCATATCCTCAAAAGCTTCCGCTGCAATTTCAAACATACGCAAAACTGCATCTTCCATTTCATGCAATTCCTGCATGGCAACTTCAGAAAACGCCAAGTTCTTCTCCTGCATTTCTAAAGCAATCTCACTAAAGTTTTCCGCATGGTCACCGATACGCTCCAAGTCGTTTAAAACATGGAAATATGCGCCAACGTGACGTTCATCGGAGACGTCCACAAGCGGTGACAATTTAATCAAAAACCGCGTTACTGCTTTATTCGTGAAGTTGATAGCTTGCTCTCGCTCCTCGATTTCCGCCGAGTATTCCGTAGCGACATCGTTCAACGCCGCGAAAGATTTTTTAAGATTTTCCTGCGCTTGTTCAGCCATATACTGCACTTCTTTCTTCACCTGCATCACTGCAACAGACGGCGTTTTTAACAAGAGCTCATCCACATATTTAAGCTGACGGTTTTCCGTATCCCTAACAACTTTATCAGGAATGATTTTTGTTACCAACGTCACCAGCTGTTTCAAAAACGGCAACAACAAAATCGTTGTCACTACGTTAAAGATAACGTGGAACCAAGCAAGCTGCATTTCACGCGAGGACGTAAAGGATTGCAAAATCTCTACCGCTTGGTCTTTAAAAAGCCAAATAATCATTGTGAAAACAATCGAACCAATTACGTTAAAGGAAAGATGGAAAAGCGCCGTACGCTTTGCATTCTCCACCGAACCAATACATGCCAGCACCGCCGTGATACAAGTACCGATATTCGAACCGAGCACAAGGAACAACGCGCAATCAAGCCCCAATGCTCCCACGCCTACCATCGTAATGAAAATACCCGTTGCAGCCGACGAGCTTTGAATAATCGCCGTAAACACCGCACCTAAAACTACCAGCAACAGCGGAAAATCTACTTGCTTAAACAAGTTTTGGAAAAAGATTGTAATTTCGGGATAATTATCAAACGCGCTACCCATTACGTCGAGTCCCACGAATATCAAACCAAAACCGCACAAAATACCGCCGATCTGTTTGATTCGTTCCCCTTTCAAAAAGGTGAGCATGACGCCCACAAACGCCAAAGCCGCTACAATCATTTTTACCACTTTTAAATAAGAAAATGCCACGATAACGCCCGTGACGGTG
>SVHQ01000033.1 GCA_015055785.1 Clostridiales bacterium
CTGATGCCTGACTATTCGGGAAAAATGCAAGGGGATAAGGGCGGCGTCATGCGTACCATTTATCCCGCGTCCTTGGATTATGCCAACTACGAGCGGGCAAAAGGCTTATACGATTTGGAAGGGGTAGATTCGGATAAAACGGCGTGGTTCGAATGGACGCACGTTGCGTTGACCTCCGTCAAGTACCTCAAGCAGCGCGCTGACCTTGGTGCAATCGGTATCGTAGGCGTAAAGAAGGGTGGGGAAATCGCTTGGCAAACTATGCTTTCGCCTGACGTTAAATGTGGCGTACCCGTCAATGCGGTGGGTTGGTATTCGTTCCGTAATATAGCGAAATTTGGGGATAATATCGCCCATAATCTCAGCGACGAAACGCATAGATATATCGCGGCGGTAGAATCTCAATCGTACGCGCCTTACGTAAAATGTCCCGTATTGATGCTTTGTGCGTTGCGCGATATTGAATTTGACTGTGACAGAGCATACGACACCTATTCAAGAATTGGAAATGAGGACGGTAACGCTTTGGTGTATTCTCCTAACAGCGGGGCTTGTATTGCTCCGAATGGACTTCTCGATATGGACCTTTTCTTGGAACAGAATTTAAAGGGCAGAGAAATTTATATTCCAGATACGTTAAATGTCAGCGTGAAAGAAGAGGGCGACTCTTTAACGGTGGACGTGGAGTGCGATCCCGAGGGGCTTTTGGATGAAGCGGGGGTTTACTATGCCGAGGCGGACGTAAAGACGAAATCAAACTATCGTGAATGGCGTTGCGTATACACCATCGATGGAAAATCGGTAAAAAACGGCAAGGTGAGCTGCAAAATCAAACCTTTTGAAGGTGCAAAAGCGGTGTTTGTATACGCGTATGCGAAATATATAAACGGTTTTCGCGTCATGTCGAAAATTACTTCCAAGCGTTTATCCAATCCCAATTCTTCTGCGGTAAAGAGCCGTCGAATTTTTTCGGGCAAGGAAATGGATTGCTTCGGAATTGCAGATTATAAGAGTACGGCAGTGGGCGGTATTTTCTTGGAAAGAGAAGCTATTCCTAAAGTGGTAACGGGCTATGGCGATATTGCAGGGGCATCCTCGATTAGCGGTATCAAAACGTATAAAATCAGCTCCCCCCGTTATATCCCCGATGAAAACGCTTTGTTGGAATTTGACGCGTACTTTAAAGAAACGGAAACGCTGATTGTTACAATTGATTTGGCAGACGTGGAAAGCGATCGCGAACGCTATTCGTGTGAAGTGGAAGTAAAAGGCGGCGGCAAATGGAAACGTATCATTTTAAAGGCAGCCGATTTTAAGGGTGAAACGGGCGGTATGCCGCTGAAAAACTTTAGCGATGGCAGAGCTTTGTCTTTCAAATGTGAAAATGAGGACGTGGAATACGCCATCACCAATATTCTTTGGTTATAAAATACAAGCAATTATGTAAAAGGAGGGTAGCATGTACGAGTTGAATGAAATTTTAACTCTTAAAAAGACCCATCCTTGCGGCGGACGGGATTGGAAAATTGTTCGCATAGGTGCGGATGTGAAATTGCAATGCGTCACTTGTGGGAAGTATGTAAATCTTACTCATGACACACTGCGAAAAAGCGTAAAGCCGCAGCCAATTAATAAGGAGAATAAAAATGGATAAGGAAACGGAAGAAATAAAGGAAAAAGAAGAATCTTTATCAGCCGAAGCTTTATCTGCCGAGCCTTTATCCATCGAACAAGAAGAGGATTCTAACACGCAAGCGTTAGACAAAGAAGAGCCGATTGTATTCCAAGGCGATGAAGTGGGCGTGGAAGAGGAGAAAGACGCTGAACCTCAAGATAATGTTGAAGATAATGTTGAAGATAATGTTGAAGATAACGTTGAAAGCGAAGCGGAAGAAGTTATAGATGACGTTGCTTTGGAAGAAGAGCGGACGGAAGAAGAGGAAATTCAAGACGAGAAAGAGGAAAAAGAGGAGATAACCATGCAAGGCAAAAGTGAACAGCGCGGCAATATAATATTTTATGCGCTTTTGGCGCTCATGCTTATTGGTGCTATGATATTCCGCAATTATTGGGAAAATACGTTCGGCGGTGTGATTGTAGACGGCGCGTCGATGAATCAAACGTTGCAGGACGGCGACGAACTTTTGATGAAAAAACTGAAAGACGTTGATGATTTACAGCGTGGTGACGTAATCGTGGTGGAGGTGAGCGGTTATGAAGAATTTAAAGATAGCACCACGAAATATCTCATCAAGCGATTGATTGCTATGGAAGGGGATAAAGTACGTTGCACGGACGGGCAAATTGAAATTTGGTATGCGGGAACAACGGGATACGTTGCATTGGAAGAAACGTACGCTTATTATTTCCAATCGAAGACAAGTTATGATTTTGCTGAATATGAAGTGGGAGAAGATGAAATTTTCTTCCTTGGCGACAATCGTCAAAACAGTTGTGACAGCCGTTATAAAGAAGCGGGCGGTTCGCATTTAAATAAATTGTATAAAGAGCAGGACGTATATGGGATAGTGCCCGATTGGGCGATTGAAAACCGTTCGTGGCTGCAAAAAATTTTCTTTTGGAAGAATAAAGTAGGATAAAATAAATTAGGATAAATTTAAGAAAATATATAGACGTAGTAAGGAGAATACAAAATTATGGCAATTCGTATCACATCAGACAGTACTTGCGACCTTGGTGAGTGGGTAGAAAAAAGAAATATTGGCATCATGCCCTTGAAAGTAAACCTGGACATGGAAGAATATTACGACGGCGTAAGCATTCAGCCTGCCGATATCTTTAAATTCGTATCGGAAACGGGTATTCTGCCCAAGACCAGCGCTCCCAGCGTGTTTGATTATCAAGAATTTTTCAAGAAGGAATTGGAAAATGCCGATGAACTGTTGCATTTCAACATTTCGTCCAAGAGCTCCGTTTCTCACAACAATGCAAAAACTGCGGCGCAGGATTTTAACGGAAAAGTGCGCGTTATCGACAGTATGGCACTTTCGTCCGGTCAGGGTTTGCTTGTATTAAAAGCAGCTGACTTACGCGACGAAGGAAAAACGAGCGAAGAAATCGAATCGATTATCTGCGAGCTTCGCGGCAACGTAAACACCTCGTTTATTCCCGACAGCTTGGATTATTTGCATAAGGGAGGCAGAGTATCGGGTATGGTAAAAACGGCGGCAAGCATGTTCAAAATCCATCCTTTGATTATGATGGATAAAGGTCAGCTTGTGCCGGGCAAGAAATATAAGGGCAAAATGTCGATGTGCCTTTCCCAATACGTGGAAGATTTGTGCGCGATGTATCCTAAATATGACAAGACCCGTTGTTTCATTACCCATTCGACGGCAGATGCCGAACTTGTACAGTTATTGAAAGACAAGGTGAGCCAATTGTTTGAATTTGACGAAATATTGGAAACGGTGGCAGGCTCGATTATCACCAGCCACTGTGGCAGAAATACGTTGGGCGTATTGTTTATTTGTGAAAAAGAATAAGCTTTTAAAGGGATATACGAACAAGTATCATTTATTAAAAACAGAGGTTGTTATTATGGCGGAAGAATTAACCATGCAATCTGTTTATACGGACGCAGACCTTTTGTCTGTCCATAAACAAAGAAAGAAAATATTGTGGGTGTTTTGGGCAATCACGCTGGCGTATGCTGTATTTTGTATCGGTTGGCTGGCGTATTATATGACGTTGCCTTATAATCATCCCATGCAAAAGGTATGTCAATGGGCGGTGTATTTAATTTCGCCCGTGTACGTAATGGTGTTATTCCCGTTGATGGGGATTAAATTCAGCCGTGTAAACCGTTATTATAAGGCTTTGTTGAATTTTTCTTCTGGACTGAAAAACGTAGAAAAAAATTATTTTTATACCTTTGAAAAGCACAACTTGCAAAAGGATAATATCGACGTCACCTATGCCGTTTTTGAAGCTTGGAATAAGAAAAAGCAAGAATGGATGGAGCGTGAAGCGTATTTTGATTCGGAAAAGCCCTTGCCGGATTTTGGCAGCGGCGATTACGTGCAGTACGTGGTGCAAAGCAACTTCATCGTTCAATATCGTATTTTAGAGCGTGGCGTGCTTGAATTTGAAGAAGAGGACGAATACGAAGAAACGGAAGATTCTATCACAGCAGAAACAACCGAAACAACGACGGAAGAAACGGCTATAGAAGAAACGCAAAAGGCAGAATAAGAGAATAGAAAAACATAAGGAGAATTGAAAACATGAGAGCAGTAGTGACCGTAACTGGTAAAGATAAAAAGGGTATTATTGCAAAAGTAAGTATGTTTTTGTCGGAAAAAGGCGCGAATATTGAAGATATTTCCCAGACGATTTTAGGGGAATATTTCGCCATGATTATGATTGTTGACTTAAACGAATCGAAAACAGAGCTTGCGCAATTGGCAAGCGAATGCGCAGAACTTGGCAAACAAATCGGTATGTCCATCTATATGCAACACGAGGACATTTTTAACGCGATGCACAACGTATAACGGCGTGAAAAGAGAATGGTAGGAGAATAGTATGTTCAGTAATAACGACGTTTTGGAAACCATCGCGATGGTAGAAAAGGAGCATTTGGATATTCGTACGATTACGATGGGGATATCCTTGCTTAGCTGTATTCGAGATACAGCGGAAGAAACAGCACAAAAAGTATATGATTTGGTTTGTAAAAAAGCGGAAAATATCGTAAAAACCGCTTCAGACTTATCGGGAGAATACGGTATTCCCATCGTCAACAAACGTGTGTCGGTGACGCCTGTCAGTTTGATTACGGCGGCGTTTCCCGAAAAAGCACCTCTTGTGGGCAAAGCTTTGGACGATGCGGCGGCAACGCTCGGTATCGATTTCCTCGGCGGTTATTCCGCGCTCGTGCATAAGGCTACGGCGGAGTACGAACGGATTTTTATCCGCACCATTCCTCAAGTGCTTGCAACGACGAACAGGCTTTGCGCTTCCGTAAACGTGGGTTCGACGAAATCGGGCATCAATATGGAAGCGGTGAAAATGCTCGGGGAAGTGTTTAAAGAGGCGGCGGAACTGACGCGTGATAAAGACGGCATTGGTGCGGCAAAATTGGTTGCTTTTTGTAATGCCGTAGAGGACAATCCTTTCATGGCGGGCGCGTTCCACGGTGTGGGCGAAGCGGACACCGTTATCAACGTCGGTGTTTCTGGCCCTGGGGTTGTAAAGCACGCTTTAGAGCAAATCCCTAACGCCGATTTGACTGAAGCAGCAGAAATGATAAAGCGCACCGCGTTCAAGATTACGCGCGCAGGGCAGTTGGTGGCAAGAGAAGCGGCAAAGCGTTTGAATGCGCAGTTTGGTATTGTCGATTTGTCCCTTGCGCCTACGCCTGCTATGGGCGATTCAGTGGCACAGATTTTAGAAGAACTCGGCATTGAAACGGTGGGCGGACACGGCACAACGGCGGCGCTTGCTATGTTGAACGACGCGGTGAAGAAAGGGGGCGTGATGGCATCCTCGCGCGTTGGCGGTCTGTCGGGTGCGTTTATCCCCGTTTCGGAGGATATCGGCATGATTCAGGCGGCGGAAGCAGGTAAGATTACGTTGGACAAGCTGGAAGCCATGACCTGTGTATGCAGTGTTGGGTTGGACATGATTGCAATTCCTGGTGATACCCCTGCCACGACGATTGCGGCAATGATTGCAGATGAAGCGGCAATTGGTATGATTAATAATAAAACGACGGCTGTGCGTATTATTCCTGCGCCGGGGAAGGGTGTTGGCGAGCAGGTGAATTTCGGTGGTTTGCTTGGCAGAGCGCCCATTATGCCCGTGCATGATTGTGATTCTTCCCGTTTGATTAACCGCGGCGGCAATATCCCTGCCCCCATTCACAGCTTTAAAAATTAAAATAAAAATATATAAGGATAAAGGTGAAAAAAATGTTAGAAAGAAAAGACATTCCCGAAAATTTGAAATGGAAATTGTCGGATATTTTCCCCAGCGACGAAGCTTGGGAAGCAGAATTTAAAGCGATTGACGAAGAATATTCCAATTACGATTTTGGTGTTTTCAAAGGCAAACTTTCCGATAAAAATACCTTATTGGAATGCTATAAGGTAATTGATACCATGTCGCGTAGAATGGAGAAATTATATCTCTATGCCCACACCAATCACGATTGCGACGTGCGCGATGCAAACTATGCTTCCGCAAACGCAAGAGTTGGCGCGATGTTTGCGAAGATTTTCGCGGAACTTTCTTTCGTAGAGCCTGAATTGACGGCACTCGATGAAAAGGTGTTGCAGTCCTTTATTGATGACCCTGATTTTGCAGAATATGAATACGGACTTCGTAAAATTGCAAAATCCAAAGCGCACGTACTTAGCGAAGCGGAAGAAAAATTATTGACGCTCAGTGGCGACGTTATGCGTGGTTTCCAAAGCGTATTCTCCATGCTCGACAACGCAAACTTGAATCTTCCCAAGGCAAAATATCAGGGGGAAGAAATTCAGATGAGCCATGGTATGTATGGTGTCATTTTGCATTCGGGTAATGCAGAAGAAAGAAAGGAATGGTTTGAGAAATACTATCAAGCGTTCATCAACCTCATCGATGCGATTACGCAGACCTATGCGCACAACGTAAAGAAAGATATTTTCTATTCTCGCGCACGTAAATATGAAAGCTGTATGGCAAAGGCAATGTCGGGCGAAGACGTTTCTCCCGTTGTTTATGAAAACCTTATCAAAGCGGTACACGAAGCTTTGCCTATCATGCACGAATATATTTCCTTGCGTAAAGAAGTGGCAGGGCTTGACGAACAGCACATGTATGATATCTACGTGCCTCTTGTGGAAAACGCAGAAATCAAAATGCCGTTTGAAGAAGCCTATGAATTGGTGATTGAAGGTCTTGCACCTTTGGGAGAAGATTATCAAAACTTGCTTAGAAAGGGCAGAAAAGAGGGTTGGATTGACGTATGCGAAAACGTAGGTAAACGCAGTGGCGCATATTCGACGGGCGTTTACGACACCCATCCGTACGTGTTGCTCAACTATCAGGAAACGACGAATGATATCTTCACTGTTGCGCATGAAATGGGTCATGCTTTGCACACCTATAAATCTAAC
Organism: Clostridiales bacterium; assembly: GCA_015055785.1. The sequence goes on from SVHQ01000033.1 coordinate 7,128, forward strand.
GAAACGCAGCCCTATAACAAATCCAACTACACGATTTTCCTTGCAGAAATCGCAAGTACGGCAAACGAAGTGTTGCTTTTGAAATATCTTTACAATAAGACGGACGATAAGAATTTGAAGAAGTACTTATTGAACTATTACATGGATATGATTCGTGCGACGATGTTCCGTCAGACGCAGTTTGCGGAATTTGAACAGATTGCACACGCAAAGGCGGAAGCAGGCGAAGCTTTGACAAAAGAAAGCTTGAATGCAATATACTATCAATTAAACAAGGATTATTACGGCGAAGGGATTATTCACGATCCTCAAATCGCTTACGAATGGGCAAGAATTCCTCATTTCTACAATTCCTTCTACGTTTACAAATATGCGACGGGTATCATTTCCGCAATCTCTATTGTAAAGAGAATTTTGTCGGAAGGCGAAAGCGCTGTAAAGGACTATTTTGAATTCCTTTCCTCTGGCGGTTGCACCGATCCCGTATCCATTTTGAAGAAAGCAGGCGTGGATTTAACGACGGAAGCACCTTTCAAAGCCGCTATGCAGGAGTTTAAGGATACCCTCGACGAGTTTAAATCCCTGCTTTAAAACAACGTATATACGTCGCATTTCATCGTTGCGGCTCGGTTACGTACTTCTTGTACGCGCCCTCGCCGCGCCTTGAACTGCTTGGATCTCCATCGTTTTACTTTGCTCACAATGGGCTTAGGGTTAGAAGTCAAGAAACTTAGTTTCTTGCGGGTGTGGGCAGCGCCCACGAAAAGTGAACCCCAAAAAAGCAAAACGTAGTTTTGCGTTATAATTACCGCGTGAGCGGTCAATGGACGAAGTCCAAAAAGTGAACCCAAAAAAAGCAAAACGAAAGTTTTGCGTTTCATAATTGCTGCAAGGCAATCATAATGAACATAATCGTTTATAAAACAAAAATGGCGGGGGCATGTACGCGTTGAACGCGAAAACGCCCCTGCAAAAAAGGGAAGAATTATGGCAACGGCAATTAATACAATGCCCTATAACCGCGATGCGGAAATGGCTCTTTTAGGATGTCTTTTAATAGACAACGATATCGTAGCAGAGCTTGTGGAAAAATTATCGGAAGACGATTTCTATCAAGAATCGCACAAATATATTTTACGTGCTATGCAACGGGTGTTCAATTCACGAAAACCCGTTGATTTGGTCACGGTTTCTGATGAATTGGAAGGGGACGGCAGCTTGGAAAAAGCAGGCGGTATTTCTTATCTTACCGAATTGACGCAAATTACGCCTTCTGCGGCAAACTATAAATCCTATTACGAGATTATTTCTCGTGACAGCGTGAATAGAAAATTAATCCGCGCAGCGCGCAAAATTATCGAAACTTCCACAGCGGCAACCGATGAAAAAGAATCGCTTGCTTTTGCGGAAAAGAGCATTTACGATATTTCTAAGCAATCCGAACGCTCGGCACTGCTTGGCATGAGCGAAGGGGACGTCATTGGCGAAGTATTGCATAAATTTGAAATGCTGCAATCGGATTCCAATGCATTTAAGGGTTTGCCTACGGGCTTTAAGCGTTTAGACAAGATGACGCACGGTTTACAGCCAGGTGCGCTCATTGTCCTTGCGGCTCGTCCTGGTATGGGTAAGACGTCGCTCGCCATGAACCTTGTAGAACACGCGTCCTTGCGTGCAGGCAAAACCTGTGCCGTGTTCTCGCTCGAAATGCCGCGCACGGAAATCGTACAAAGATTAATCTGTTCGTATGCAAACGTGAGTATGCAACGCGCATTGGATGGGGAACTGTCGGCAAAGGAATGGAAGAAATTAATGCTCGCAGGCGATCAATTGAAGAAGAGCAACATTTACATTGACGATTCCTCGCGCGTTACGCCTGCGGAAATCCTTTCCAAATGTCGCCGTTTAAAGACGACGGCGGGCGGCGTGGATTTGATCATGATCGACTATATCCAGCTTATGTCCAGCGGTGATTCAAAGATGGCAGGTGCGGAAAATAGACAACAGGAAATCGCTTCCATCACCCGTGATTTAAAAATCATGGCAAAGGAACTTGGCGTGCCCGTGATTGCGCTTTCCCAGCTCCGTCGTATTCAGTCCAAAGAACCGCAGCTCTCCGACCTTCGTGAATCGGGTGCGATCGAGCAAGACGCAGATATCGTAATGTTCATCAGCCGTCCCGAAGCGATAGCAACGGCAGAGGAATTGGCTTCGGGTAAGATTGTAAAGGGTGCGGCAGAACTCATTCTCGCCAAGCACAGAGGTGGTGAACAGGGTCGTGTATCCTTGAAATTCATTGGCGAATGCACGAAGTTTGTGGACGTGGACGAACAAAACCGCGACGACGAACCGCCTGAATATGCGCGTGCCGTACCTACGATCATTGATGACGATGACGAGGAATACGTTGCACCCGAGGACGATTATATCCCGCCCGAACCTCCCATGCGGAAAGGCGAACTCAAACCCATGGATGACGAGCTTCCTTTTGAATAAGGCGAGTATTATATGGAAACGATAATAAAAAATATTCATTCTGAATCGATTGCAGAAGCGAAAAAAATTATTTTAGACGGCGGTGTGGTGGCAATACCGACGGAAACGGTGTACGGTTTGGGCGGCAACGCTTTTGACGATGAAGCGGTGAAACGCATTTTCGAGGTCAAGGGCAGACCCTCCGACAATCCGTTGATTGCGCACGTGCATTCGGAGTATGATTTGATGCAGATTATCGATTATGATCCGCCGTATGCAAAAAAACTCCGCGAGGCATTTTTGCCTGGGCCTTTGACGCTTGTTTATCCGTCCACGAATAAGGTAAGTCGGTATGTTTCATGCGGTTTGCACACGTTGGCGGTGCGTATTCCTGCGCATAAAGGCGCGCAAGATTTTTTAAGAGCGTTGGATTTGCCCATCGTAGCCCCCAGTGCGAATTTATCCAAACACGTAAGCCCGACTTCCGCAAGGCACGTTTATGAGGATTTTCAAGGCAAAATCCCGCTCATTTTAGACGGCGGTGTGTGCGAAGGGGGGATTGAAAGCACCGTTTGCGACGTGACGGGGGAAATACCCGTGATTTTGCGCCCGGGATTAATTACGCGCGAAATGATAGCCGCGGTGGTGGGTGATTGTGAAGAATATACACCCAATCTTGAAGCTGGTGAGAAAGTCAAAAGCCCGGGGGTGTTATACAAACATTATTCTCCGCGCTGTAAAACGGTGTTGGTGGAAAACGAGCGTTTGGAAGAAGTAAAGATGCTTTGCTTTCAGGAAAACGGCGTAGGAAACCGTGTTGCCGTAATGTGTGAAACAAAGTATCTGCCTATGTTTGACGGCATGAACGTTAAAACGTTAGACCTTGGACAAACGCCGTCGGAAATGGCGAACCGTTTGTATGATTTGCTTCGTGAGGCGGAAAAAATTTGCGACGTGCTGGTGGCGATAGAACCAAGGGAAAAGGATGGCGTTATGGTGGGCGTGCTCAACCGTTTACGGAAAGCTTGTATGTCGGTGGACTTGCCGCATACAGGGACGAAAAATTCCTAAGATAAGATAAAAATATACAAAAAGAGGAGGGCAGGTACGAGATGAGTGCAAAAAAAATTAAAATTATATTCGTTTGTACAGGCAACACCTGCCGTTCCCCTATGGCGGAAATATTGCTTACCAAAGCTTTGGAAAAATTCTCTTTAAAGGGGATTTCCGTGGCGTCGGCAGGGATTGCAGCAAAGCGTGGCGATACGATAAATCCTAAATCTGCGCACGTCTTGGCGGAGTATGGTTTGGAAGTAGGCGAATTTAAATCGAAAAAGTTGAACGACAGAATGCTTCGCGAAGCATACGCCATTGTCTGTATGACGGAAAAACAGCGCGATTATTTAATGGACGCGCGTTGGAATGCTTTGCGTAAAAAAGGTGAGGAAGCAGAAGAGAATAACGTGTATTCTTTTGCTGAATTGGCAGGGTATGAAATTCCCGATCCTTACGGCAAGGATATTGAACATTATCGTTATGCGTTCGAGCAATTGGCAAGGGGTATGTCTGCGTTGATTGAAAAATTAGGGCTTCGTTCGGTAGCGACAGCGCCGAAAAAAAGAGGCCGACCTAAGAAGCAAATAACTTCGAAAACAGAACAAAAAACGACGGTGGAACAATTAAATTTTTTAGGAGATTGAAGTATGAAAATAGCAGTTGCATGCGACCATGGTGGTTTGAATTTAAAAAAAGCGCTCCTTTCTTATTTGGAAAAACAGGGGTATGAATATGTAGATTTCGGCACGAATACGGCAGATTCTTGCGACTATCCCGATTACGCACTTTTGGCGGCGGAAGCCGTTGCAAAGGGAGAATGCGAAAGAGGGATTGTCGTTTGTTCGTCGGGGATAGGAGTTTCTATCGTAGCCAACAAAGTGCCTGGAATACGTTGTGCGCATTGTCACGATGTGTATTGTGCCAAATACACGCGCTATCATAATAATGCCAATATGATTGCTTTTGGTGAAAAGGTAGTGGGTGTGGGTATGATGGAAGAGATTGTTAACGCCTTTTTAACGTGTGAATACGAGGGTGGCGAACGTCACGACAGACGCTTGGCGAAAATTACGGAAATTGAAAAGAAATACAATAAATAAATTGTAATTTATGGAGAAAATTACTATGGAAAAGCATGAGTTTTACAATAATCCCAAATTTCATCACGTACAGCATCCTTTAATCGAACATAAACTTGCTTTGCTTCGCGACATCAAAACACCTACAAAACAGTTTATGGAACTCGCAGAGGAAATTGCGATGTTGGAAACGTACGAGGCAACGAAGGATTTGCCCTTGGAAGAAGTGGCAATTGAAACACCTTTGGAAACAGCAAAATGCTATATGGTATCGGGCAGAGCTGTGGGTATCGTACCCATTTTACGTGCTGGTCTTGGTATGGTTTCGGGCGTGCAAAAGCTTATTCCCAACGCAAAAGTGGGGCATATCGGTTTGTATCGCGATCACGACACGCACGAACCCGTAGAGTATTATTGTAAATTACCTGCCGATGCCGAGCAGCGCACCTTGATTGTCGTTGACCCTATGTTGGCAACGGGCGGCAGTGCTTCCGACGCTATTACGATGATAAAAAAACGTGGCGTAACGAAGATTAAGCTTTGTTGTATTGTCAGTGCGCCTGAGGGGATTCGTAAGATTCTTGCCGACCACCCCGACGTGGATTTATACGTAGCGGCTGTGGATAGATGCTTAAATGAAAACTGTTACATCATGCCTGGGTTGGGCGATGCAGGGGACAGACTTTTCGGTACGAAATAAAAACAGTGTATATACGTCGCATTTCTTCGTTGCGGCTCAGTCACGTACCTCTTGTACGCTCTTTCGCCGTTCCTTGAACTGCTTGTATCTCCACTGTTTTTGCTTGTTTGCGTACGTCTTGCATTTCTTCGTTGCGGCTCAGTCACGTA
>SVHQ01000034.1 GCA_015055785.1 Clostridiales bacterium
CGTCGTATGGTCGCGTCCGCCGAGGATATTCCCAACGGAAACGAGGGGGAGGGACAGCATTTCACACAAAAGATATGCGCAAATTTGACGTGCCTTTACAAGGTCTGCCTTTTTACCTTTCCCGATCAAATCTTCACGTGTTTGTTTGAAATAACCGCAAACAGCGTTTACAATTTTGTCGGGTGTAACGTCTTCCTGCTCGGTGGATTCGTTCACCGATTCGCTTAGCGCGAGCTTTGCAAGGCTAAGCGTAATGGGTTCTTCGTGCAGTTTGCTGGCGAAAATTACTTTGGTCAGTCTGCCTTCCAACGTTCTTACGTCGTGACCAGAATTGCTTGCGAGAAATTCCAAAACGTCATCAGTGACGGGACATTTTCTATCCAAAGCTTTACGTTTTAAAATAGCGATTTTCGTTTCCGTATCGGGCGGTTGGATATCAACAATCATGCCGCCTTCGAAACGGGTGCGGAGTCTTTCTTCCAGCGTAGCGATTTCTTTCGGCGGACGGTCGGACGTCAAAACGATTTGTTTGTTTTGCGCGGAAAGTTCGTTGAAAGTGTGGAAAAATTCTTCCTGCACCTGCGTTTTATTTTTCAAAAACTGGATATCGTCAATCATCAAAATGTCCACGTTGCGATAGTGTAAGCGGAATTTTGCACTGCTTTTTTGTGCGATGGAATCGATAAATTCATTGAGGAAGTTTTCGCTTGTCGTGTACAATACTTTCTTTTCGGGATAGTGTTGGGCGATATAGTTTGCAATTGCGTGCATAAGGTGGGTTTTCCCCAAGCCCGATTCCCCGTAAATAAAGAGGGGGTTAAAGGTCTCGCCCGGGTTTTCCGCAACGGCTTTTGCAGCGGCATATACAAATTTACTGCCTGAGCCCGCAACAAAGGAATCAAAAGTGAAATTTTTATTGATAGGGGCAGGCTGGAAGGTTTCGGCGGCGTCCTCTTCAAAATCGGTGGAGTAGGTATCGCTGCCGTCAACAATCAAGCGGAAATCATTGATGCCAAGGTCGCATTTGATGATAGCCTCGCGGAGCTTTTCCGCGTGCTTTTTCATAACGACGTTTGCCGCCATATCGGTAGCAGCTTTTAAAATAATTTTTCTGCCCATAATATCGATAGGTTCCAATTCCTTGATAAAAGAATCGTAGGAAACGGGCGTAATCAACATTTCCGCTTTGGAAAGAATTTGTCTCCAAGCTATGTTCAACTGACTGCTCTCTGCCATAATAAACCCCTTTTTGTGAAAATCTTTTGTCAATATGTTTCGTAAACTTGTTTTTTTTGAAATTATTTGCTATAATTATAATACAATTTTCGCGGAAAAGAAAGCGATTTTGGGCGGGTTTTTTGAGGATTATGCAAATAAAAAATTTATTCCTTCAAAATTTCAGAAATTACGAACGGGAAAATTTTGTTTTTTCGGACGGATTGAACGTACTGTTCGGTAAGAACGCGCAGGGGAAAACCAACTGCGCCGAGGCCGTTTTTTACCTTTGTACGGGTGCGTCTTTGCGGATTCGTCACGATAAGCAGCTCATTCGAATCGGTGCGGAATCAGCGAAAATTATTGCGGAAGCAGAAAACCGTTATGGAAAGGTGACCATTGAAGCGGATATTTACGAAAATAAGCGTGAAATTCGTGTAAATGGGAGCAAAATTGCGAAAAATGCCGACTTGATGGGGCATATCAACAGTGTGTTTTTCTCCCCTGGGGAATTGCGTTTGATACAGGACGGACCAGACGAAAGACGGCGGTTTATGAATATTTCCATTTCTCAAACGTCGCCTGCTTATTATACGGCTTTGTTGCGCTATAACAAAATCCTTGATCAGCGAAATACGTTGTTAAAAAATCATGACGTTTCTCTTATTTTGGACACGTTGCCCATTTGGGATGAACAGCTTTGTAAATATGCCGCAATCATCATAAAAAAACGCGCGGAATTTTTAGAGAAACTTGCGCCGTACGCCAAGGAATTTCATGCTTTTTTAACGGATGGCGGTGAGGATTTAATCATTCGTCCAGATAGAAAATACGAGGGGGACGAATCGGATATCGCGCAGGCGCTTGCAGGGCGTTTGGCAGCCAATTACGAAAAGGATTTACGGCTTGGATTTACAACGGTAGGGCCGCATAGAGACGATTTGGACGTAATCATCGGCGGCGTGGATGCGAAAGCCTATGCTTCGCAAGGTCAAACACGGACGGCGGCGCTTGCATTAAAACTGTCGGAAGTGCAAATTTTTAAAACGCTTTCAGGGGAATATCCCGTTTTGATTTTGGACGACGTAATGAGCGAGCTGGACTTGCCGCGCCGTAAAAAACTGTTGAAGTGTATCTCGGAAATTCAAACGATTCTCACCTGCACGCACGCCGAACGTGTGCTGTATGGCGCGGAATGTAATAAAATCCGTATTGAAAACGGTAAAATTAATCAACGTTCCTAAGAAGTATAATTTTTGTCCAAGAGCGTTCATAAAAAAGCGGAAACGACAAGGAGGTAACCATGCGCGCGGATTTACATGTACACAGCATCTATTCAGACGGCTTTTGTGCGCCCGACGAGCTTTGTCGTTTGGCAAAAATTCGCGGTGTGGAGTTGCTTTCCATTACCGACCACGACACCATGAATGGGGAAGAGACAAAGCGCGCGGCGGCGAAGAAACACGGGGTAAATTATTTGTCTGGTTGGGAGATATCCGCCTATCAAGAGGGGGAGCAGGTACACATTCTCGGTTATGGTTGTGCGCAAAACGCTGCTTATCTTACGTTCATGGAAAAGCGAATGGAGATGGCATGGCTTCGCGCTAAGGAGCGTGTGGAAAAATTACATTTGCTTGGCGTGCCTGTCACTATGGAGCAGGTTTTAACTTTTAGAAAAGACCCTACTGCGCCCATTCACACCATGCACGTGGCGCGTGCGGCGGCGGCAATTTTAGGGCTTCACGATTCGGAAGTGTATAAAGAATATTTGGCGCGCGGCAAAGCGGCGTATTCGGATATTGGCAGACCCACTCCTTTCGAAGCAATCGATTGTATTCATGCATCGGGTGGGATTGCCGTTATGGCGCACCCTGGGCGTATTTGGATATCTGCGGAAGAGAAAGAAACATTGATAAAATCGCTTGCAGAGTATGGTTTGGACGGAATAGAAGCCTTTTACACGACGCATACTGAAAAGGAGACCGCATGGTTTAAGGATTTGGCGGAAAGATATCACTTGTTGATAACGGGCGGTTCGGATACCCACATTGAGGATAAGACGCATACGATAGGAAGTCCTGCGTTTTATGCCGATGAAAAGCTGTTACAAAAATTGCATTCACTAATCGTTTGATGAATAGATGAATTTAATTTTAAGCACCCATGTACGCGTTGAAATGCGAAAATCGTACATAAAAGGAAGAAATTGAATATGGGAATGAGAATAAGAAAAAATAAGAGAACGCTCCTTGTGGTGGGCGTTTTTTTCTTGGCTTTTTTACCATTTTTTTCTAAAAATACACCAAAAATTGAAAGGGAAGAGGCTATTCCTGCTGTTTTTGCAGAAAGCAAACCCGTTAAAATGGAAAAAGACAATCCTTTTCATTGGGAGAAAATGACTTCATACACCACCTATTTTAATCAAAAGGATAGGGGCAGGTGTGAGAATATTACTATTGCGGCATCATTTATTGACGGAATAACGATTCAGCCTTACGGGGAATTTTCCTTTAATCAAACGGTGGGGGAAAGGACGAAAGAGGCAGGGTTTCAAAACGCGAAAATTATTGTCAATGGCGAATACGTAGAGGGGGTGGGCGGCGGCGTTTGTCAGGTGAGCACCACTCTTTACAACGCAGCGTTAAAGGCAGGACTGCACGTGAGTGAATATCATCCCCATTCCTTGCGCGTAGGATACGTTGCTCCCTCTCGCGATGCCATGGTTTCGTCGCATAATGATTTGCGGTTCATCAATCCTCATCCCTTTCCCATTTATCTGTCGGCAAAGACTTTTGACGGTGGGATAAAGGTGAGTTTTTTTGGCAAAGACCAAGGCATTCGTTATGAAATCGTGTCGAAAATTTTAGAAGAAATCGAGCCGCCCCCCGATATCGTGAAAGAGGGGGAGGAGGAACAGGTTTTGCGTAATGCGCAAAAGGGGGTGCGCAGTGAAATGTATTTGGAATGTTATAGGGGAAAGCAGTTATTGTCTAAAAAACGGATAAGAGAGGACGAATACCGCCCAATTCAGGGGATAATTGTCAAAAAAATTGTAAATGCGACAAATAAAATGTGCTCAAACGATTGTGTTTTTTTTGGGAAAATGTTATAATAAGGAAGTATAAAAACTGGAAAAGTGTTGCAAAACGAATATTTCCCTTTTCCTTGGCACAAAGGCAGGTTAGAAATGGACAGAATTCAACTGAAAGAACTGAATGAAAGACTTCCCGAGTTCGGCGGAAAAACCGTTACGGTTGCAGGCTGGGCGAGAACGATTCGTGATTCCAAAGCTTTTGGTTTCATTGAATTGAATGACGGTAGTTGTTTTAAAAATACACAAATCGTGTTTGAACGTGCGAATTTGGCAAATTATGATGAAATCGCAAAAGAAAACGTAGGTTGCGCGTTGATTATTACGGGTGTGGTAGAGCTTACCCCCGAAAACAAACAGCCCTACGAAATTAAAGCGACGGAAATCAAGGTGGAGGGGGAATCGACGCCCGATTATCCCTTGCAGAAAAAACGTCACGGCGTAGAATTTTTGCGTGAAATTGCTTATCTTCGTCCTCGTACCAATCTTTTCGGCGCGGCGTTCAGAATCCGCAGTGAAGCGGCGATTGCAATTCATAAATTCTTTAACGACAGAGGTTTCGTTTACGTGCATACGCCCATTTTGACGGGCAGCGATTGTGAGGGTGCAGGCGCGATGTTCCAAGTAACGACGTTTGATTTGGACGAAGTGGCAAAAAGCGGCAAACCCGTCGATTATAAAAACGATTTCTTCGGCAAGCGTGCAGCGCTCACCGTATCGGGGCAGTTGAATGCGGAAACGTATGCAATGGCGTTTGGTAACGTATATACGTTCGGCCCCACTTTCCGTGCGGAACATTCGAACACCACCCGTCACGCGGCAGAATTTTGGATGATTGAGCCGGAAATGGCATTCTGCGATTTGGCAGGGGATATGGACGTGCAGGAAGCGATGGTGAAATACATCATCGATTACGTTTGTGAAACGTGCAAAGACGAACTCAATTTCCTCAACCAGTTTGTAGATAAAGGTTTGTTAGAGAGATTAAAGCACGTGTCGGAAAGCGCATTCGTGCGTTTGACGTACACGGAAGCAATTGAAATTTTGAAACAGAACGCGGATAAATTTGAAGATAAGAATATCTTCTGGGGCAAGGACTTGCAGAGCGAACATGAAAAATTCCTCACCGAGCAGGTTTATCAAAAACCTGTATTCCTCACCGATTATCCGAAAGAAATTAAGGCTTTCTACATGAAACAAAACGCCGATGGAAAGACGGTGGCGGCGGCAGACTTGCTCGTGCCTGGCATTGGGGAACTTTGCGGCGGTTCGCAAAGAGAGGACGATTACGAAAAGCTTGTAAACCGTATTAAGGAACTTGGCATGAATCCTGAAGATTATTCTTGGTATTTGGATTTGCGCCGTTACGGTGGCACGACGCACAGTGGTTTTGGCATGGGCTTCGAACGTATGGTAATGTATCTTACGGGTATCGCAAACATTCGAGATGTATTGCCGTATCCTCGTACATTCGGTGAACTTAAGTATTAAAACAAAGAATATGCTACGCAATACAGCGTTGCGTTTCAGTCACGTACCTCGTGTACGCTCCTTCGACGCGCCTTGTCTTGCTTGCATCTTGCTTTGTTTTGTAAAACGACGCATATACTTCGCATTTCGGCGTTGCGGCTCGGTCACGTACTATTTGTACGCTTCCTCGCTGCGCCTTGAACTGCTTGCATCTCCGCCGTTTTCACCCCACGGGTGTTTCGACTTTCTATCTTTCGCAACGTGACGTTGCATCCATACCTTTCTATCTTTCCGTTGCGGGACTAAATGCCGTGATGGCGACGGACAAGGGGCAAGGGACAATGTCCCTTGTGGGGTGCAGGGGCAACGCTCTTGCATAAACAGCCCCAAGATAAGCAAAACGTAGTTTTGCGTTAAATCATTGCCGCAAGGCAATCCTATGGGCGTATGCCCACAAAAGGAGAAATTAACTATGACAAAAATCGTAATAGATGCAATGGGCGGTGATTTCGCTCCGAAACAGCAAGTTCTCGGCGCGGTTGACGCATTGAATAAGGACAAAGACCTGTATTTAATTCTCTGCGGTGATGAAACGCAGATAAAAGCAGAACTCGCAAATTGTAAATACGACGCAAGCCGTTTGGAAATCGTACATACCACGGAAGTAATCGGCATGAACGAAATTCCGACGAAAGCGGTGAAAACGAAGAAAGATTCGTCCACAGTAGTTGCTTTTCGTTTATTGAAAGAGGGGAAAGCGGACGGTTTGGTATCCTCGGGCAGTACGGGCGCGGTATTGACGGCAGGTGTACTCATCTTAGGCAGGTTAAAAGGGGTTTCCCGTCCTGCGCTTTGTCCCATCATTCCCAATCATACGGGCGGGGCGACTTTCCTGTGCGATTGTGGCGCAAACCTCGAATGCAAACCCATCAACCTCGTACATTTTGCTTTGATGGCTTCGGCTTATGCACAGACGGTGTACGGCATGGACAAGCCCGCTGTGGGACTTTTAAACAACGGCACGGAAGACCATAAAGGTCTTGCATTGCATCAAGAAACCAACGAATTGCTCAAAAAAATCGACTGCATTCATTACGTGGGCAATCGCGAGGGCAGAGATATCATGTTCGGTGACGTGGACGTTATGGTGGCGGACGGCTTTACGGGCAACATTGCCATGAAATCGGCAGAGGGTTGCGGCAAGGCAGTTTCGACGATTATGAAAAAGGAATTTAAACGCAATCTTTGGACGTATCTTTGTGCTTTCCTTTCGGGCGGTATTATTAAAAATATCAAGAAAGGTCTTGATTATGAAGGGGTAGGCGGCGCGATGTTCTTGGGGCTTACGAAAGCGGTGGTAAAAGGCCATGGCAACTCCAAAGCGCGTAGCTTTTCCGTATCGATTGCGCAGGCAGCAAACGCAGTGCGCGGCAACATGACGGCAAAGATTAAAGAACTCATCGACAGCGTTGATTTAGACGCCATTCAAGCGCAAGCAACGGCGGCGAGTACGGAAGGAAGCGCAGAATGAGCGCGCCCTTTCCCTATGCGCTTATTGAGGAGAAAATCGGTTACAGCTTTCGAAATAAAGATTTATTGATAGAGGCGTTCACCCATTCGACGTATGCGAATGCTTTTGGTTGTAAGGATAACGAGCGCATGGAATACCTTGGCGACGCGGTGTTGCAAATGGTCGTGACAGAATGGCAATATACGCGGGATAAGCGCGCCGACGAGGGGGATTTGACGAAAGAGCGTCAAAAACTCGTCTGTGAAGATGCTTTGTATCAAGCGGTGTTGTCGCTAAATGTTAAGAAGTATTTACGGATTGCCGGCAGTAAAGCAAACGTTGGGAAAAAGACGATTTCCAGCCTATTTGAAACGATGGTCGCGGCGATTTATTTAGATGGTGGTTATGAGAACGCGAAAAGTTTTATTTTGCGTTTCGGCATCCACGAAATATTAGGCGGCGGGAAAAATTCGAAAGGCGCGTTGCAGGAATTTTTACAAAAACGCGGTGAGGATATGCCCGTCTATCAAACAGAAAAATTCGGCAAGGATAACGAACCGCTTTTCCGTGCAAGTGTGTCAGCGTTAGGTGAAACGGCGCACGGCGAGGGTAAGAGTAAGCGTTTGGCAGAACAAGAAGCGGCGGACAAGCTGCTTGACAGACTGCAAAACGACGAAAAAAAGGCGAAAAAGCCAAGAAAATAAAGAAGAAAAAATAAAGCAGATATAGATATATCACAAGGAGTACATTTTGGATTTAAAGGAAATACAGCTTATCGGTTTCAAATCGTTTGCCGACAAAACTGCGATCCGATTCGATCAGGGCGTTACCTGTATCGTAGGCCCGAACGGGTGCGGTAAGAGTAACATTGCCGACGCAGTGCGTTGGGTTCTGGGTGAAAAATCGGCGAAAAACTTGCGTGGTAGCAATATGCAAGACGTTATTTTCGGCGGTACGGTGGATAGAAAACCCCAGTCTTACTGCGAAGTAAGCCTCGTTTTCGACAACACCAACCACATTTTCCCTGAAATTGAAGAAGACGAAGTGTCCATGACCCGTCGTTTGGATAGAAAAGGGGATAGTAAATATCTCATTAACGGTCAAGTAAGCAGACAGAAAGACTTGGTCGCACTTTTCCATACAATCGGTTTGGGGAAAGAGGGTTATTCGATCATTGGTCAGGGTCAAGTAGAACAGATCATGAACGCACCTCCCGAAAGGAGAAGGGTTATATTCGAAGAAGCTTTGGGGCTTTTGAATTACAAAAACCGCAAGGAAGAAATCGAACGTAAAATTGAAGATGCGAACGAGAATTTGTATATCTACCGTCAGCGTATTGATGAAGTAGAACGTCGTTTAGGGCCTTTGAGCAAGCAGGCGGAAGCGGCGCGCGAATACAACGAATATAACGAATCGTTGAAGATAAACGAAGCGAATACGTACATATATCGTTATGAAAATGCGGAAAATGAAAAGAGTAAGTTCAAAAAGGACATCACTTCCATTTCCGATAAGATTATTTCGCTCAACACCCAGATTGAACGTATCAATCGTCGTATGGAAGAGAACCGCGAAAAAATCAATCAAGCGGATATCACCCTCACCGATTTAAACGACCGCCGTGTAGAACTTTCCGTTGGCAATGAAAGAAAAGACGGGGAACTCAAATTGGTGCGTGAACGCATCAAGACTTACCGTTCGCAAATTGTAGCGGCTGCAGAAATGTTGCTTGCAAGCAAGACGCGTATCGGCGAGATTGACGATGAAACGGCATTGACGACGCGCAAGAATAGCGAAGCAACAAAGCGTGTTTCTGAAATTGAAACGCAGACGGAAGTGTTGCGTGCGGCGGTGATGGCGCTCGATAAGAAAATTGAAGTGTTTGAAAAGCTGTCGGACGAAAACCGTCTTTCCCAGCTCTCTTCCGCAGACGAAATTGCGGAAATGAAGAAGAACCTCGGTACGCTTGCGGCGCGTATGGAAGCGACGAAAGACAGAATCGAAGAACTTAGCGCGGCTTTGAAAAAGGCAGAGGATAGAAAGGAACGCTTGGAAGACGAATTGGGCTCTGTTCGCAAGGACATGAAGAACCTTCGTTCTCTTTCCTCGTCTGGTATGCGTGAGTTTGAAGAAAAGCAGGAAGAAGCACGTGAAATGCAGCTTGCCGTAAACGATTTAAACCAAGATTTGTTCAATTCCAATGGTCAGCTTGCTTCCTTGCGTGAAAACCTTGAAATGTATATCAGTTTGAAAAATCGTTTCGAGGGTTATAAGGAATCCGTTCGTCGTTTGTTGTCGGTGGCAAAGACCAATTCGGACGTAGGCAGACACTTAAAGGGGGCGTTGGCGGATATCGTATCCACCGACCAAAGATATGAAAAAGCAATTGAAACGGCGTTCGGCGGTGCAATGCAGAACGTAGTTACCCCCTCTGCGGACGATGCGAGATATTTAATTGAATACTTGAAGCGTACCAACGGCGGTATCGTTACTTTCTTGCCTGTTTCCAGTATGCGTCCTCGTCCCGATTCGAGAGAAATCCAACGTGCTTTGGACGAACGCGGTGCGATGGGTCTTGCGACGCAGCTTGTAAAATATGACGACTATTACTACAACGTTATCAGCAACTTGCTCGGTAACACGCTTATTTGCGACAACATTGCAAACGCAACGACGATTGCGAAGAAATACGGCAATTTGTTCAAAATCGTTACGCTGGATGGCGACACCGTTTCTACGAGCGGTGCCATGACGGGCGGTAGTACACGTAGGGATTCTGGCTCTCTTTTGTCTAACGAACGTAAAATTCAGGAATGTCAGGAAAATATTGCGCGTAAGCAGAAATATATTGAAAAATTAAAGGTGATGATTGCACAGCACGAACGCGAACGTCAAGAAGCGGAAGACGCTGTGGAAGCGTTGCGTGAAAAATATCAAGGCGCGACGAGTGAAATTGCAGGTCTTACGCAGCGTGAAACGGCTTTGACGCAGCAGCTTGCAGAAGCGGAAGCGGACATCGTTACCTATCGTGAAGCGCTCAATGAATTAAAGCGCAAGTTGCAGGAATTGAAATCGGAAGAGGAAAATTCCGCGCTCAGCGAAGAGCAGATTGCTTCCCGTCGTATGGACGCGGAAAAGCAGATGGAAAATCAGCGTAGCCAGTGCGATAGTTTCAAGGAAGAACGCACGGAAAAGAGCGAGCTTCTTCGTCAATTGGAAATTGAATACGCGGCTTTGAATGCGGATATTAAGAAACAGCACGAAACCATCGAACGTATCACGGCGGAAAAAGAAGAGCTTGTAAAGCAAATCCTTGAAATGGAAAAGGAAAAGGAAGAAGCGCAGATTAAGTTGGACGGTTTGGAAGCAGAAGAAGCGGAAAAAGAACTGACGGAAGAAGAAAAAGCTGCTGTGCAGGAAATTATGGATCAAATTGCGGCGCTTTCCAAGGAAAAGGAAGAAATTAACGCAACGCAAGTGGCTTTGGACGAAGAAAAAACACAGCTTCAAGAAACGTTGACGAAGAGCAGTGACAAGCGTTATAAGTGCGAATTGGAAATTAGTAAAATCGACACCAATCTTGAAAATATCCGTTTGCGTATGGAAGAAGCCTACAACCTTGATTATGAAGGCTGTCTTGCATTCCGTAAAGAAGCGTTTAACGTAGAGGAAGCGGCAACGCTTATCACGGCGTTAAAGCGTAAAATTACCATGCTCGGTGCGGTGAATCCCAACGCTGTGGAAGAATACGAATACGAAAAGACGCACTGCGACGAAATGACAACGCAGCGTGAGGATTTGCAGAAAGCTATCGACGATTTGCAAGCGGCTTTGGACGAAATCCGTGGTGAAATGTTGCGTATTTTCAACGAGGGCTTTGAACAGATTAACGAGAACTTCAAAGTGACGTTTAAAGAACTCTTTGGCGGCGGTAAAGCGGAATTGCAAATCGATTACGAAGAAGTGGAAGATCCACTCAATGCGGGCGTGGAAATTGTGGCTTGTCCTCCGGGCAAGAAACTGACGAAGATTTCCTTATTGTCGGGTGGTGAACGTGCTTTGACGGCGATTGCGATTTTGTTCGCTATCTTGAAAGCGCGTCCGATGCCTTTCTGTATTCTCGATGAAATCGAAGCCGCGCTCGACGATGCGAACGTAGATCGTTTTGCTTCCTATTTGAAGAGATTTGCAGAAGAAACGCAGTTCATCGTTATCACGCACAGAAAGCCTACGATGAACCAAGCGGACACCTTGTTCGGCGTAACCATGCAGGAAAAGGGCGTTTCGAAGATTGTATCGGTAAAATTGGCGGAAGTGGAAAGCAAGCTCGGCGCAGGGACAGTGGAGTAACCAGCGTTCCGCTGGACCTTGTCTTTCTATCTTTCGGGGTGGGGACTAAATACCCTATCGTTAAATAAATTTCAAAAAACGAATAACAGTTCGTAAATGCATACGGGCGACGCAAAGTCGCCCGTTTTTAAAAAATTATAAAAGGAGACCCAGAACATGGGCTTATTCGGTAAACTTTTCGGTGCGTTGAAAAAGACGAAAGATAATTTTTCTGGTAAACTTCGCGTCTTATTTTCCAAAAACAAACTCGGTGACGAGTTCTATGAGGAATTAGAAGAAATCCTCATCTCCTCCGACGTATCAGTGAAAACGGCAGAAGAAGTGGTTTCGCGCGTCAAAGCCAAAGCTATTGAGGGCAGAATGAAAGACGAGGAATACGTCACCAATCTTTTGCGCGATATCTTAACGGAAATGTTGGAAGAATCGGAAGTGGAGCCACCCTCCTATCCCTGCGTAATCATGCTCGTGGGTGTGAACGGCGTTGGTAAGACAACGACGGTGGGGAAATTGGCGCATTATTTCCTTTCAAAAGGCAAGACGGTGACGGTGGCGGCGGCGGACACCTTCCGTGCCGCGGCAAGTGAACAGCTTTCCGTGTGGGCGGAGCGTGCGAAAGTGCGTATTGTAAAACACGAAGAGGGTAGCGATCCTTCCGCTGTTATCTTCGATGCTGTGGCGTCTGCAAAAGCAAAAGGTACGGACGTGGTGATTGTGGATACGGCAG
>SVHQ01000035.1 GCA_015055785.1 Clostridiales bacterium
GCTATCAAAAGGTGGATTTTGAAAGGATTGAAGAAAAGCCGTTTGTCGGTTTTGATTTATTGACGAAACCTTGGTGGGAAGATATTCCTGAATACGTAACACCTGAGGGGTATTTCAGTGTAGAAAAAGATTTCTTAAGCCCAAAAGAGGGGTATAAGGAAATACTTTTTTCGCTGCCTTGCATTAAAACGGGTTTTTTAAGCGTAGAGGTGGACAGTCACGGCGAAAGCGAAATTTATATTGTTTTCGACGAAATTTTGAACGAGAATAAGTGGAATTTCAGGCGTTCGGATTGTAACGATTTGTTTGTATATACCTGCAAAAACGGACGGTATCAGCACCTTTCCGCCGAACCGTACACGATGAAATATATTAAGGTGATTTACAAAGGCGAGGTTACGGTAAAGCCTTCGCTTGTTTTATACGAAAATTCGAAGTTTCGTTTTGATTATGTGGGCGATGAAAAAATAGTATCCATTATCGAGGCTGCAAAGAATACCTTTGCGCAAAACGCGGTGGATATTTTCACCGATTGTGCAGGGCGCGAAAGAGCAGGTTGGCTGTGCGATTCTTATTTCACGGCAAAAGCGGAGCGTTTTTTTACAGGCGAAAATAAGATAGAGAGAAACTTTTTGGAAAACTTTATTCTTTCTAAAACGAACGAACTTCCCCAAGGTATGCTTCCTATGTGTTTCCCTTCTCAGCACGATGAAAATTCCTTTATCCCAAACTGGGCGATGTGGTACGTTATCGAGTTGAAGGATTATTTTGACAGGACGCAGGATAGGGAACTTATCGATAGAGCCAAAGAGAAAGTCTATGGTGTTATCGAATATTTTGAGAAATTCAAAAATGGCTACGGCTTGTTAGAAAATTTGCAAAGCTGGATTTTTGTTGAGCACAGTATTGCGAACACGCTTGATTATGTGAAAGGAGTCAATTTCCCCTCGAACATGGTGTATGGTGCCATGTTAAAAGCAGCGGGGGAGCTATATGCGGACGAGAGTCTGCTTGTGCAAGCAGAATATATAAAACAGCAGGTTGTTAAATATGCTTTCAACGGCAAGCTGTTTGTGGATAACGCAGAAGTTGTAGAAGGTAAAATTGTGCCGTTTACAGACCATATTAGCGAAACTTGCCAATATTATGCCTTGTTTTTCCATATTTATGAAGAGGAACGCTATGCTTCTTTTATCAAAGAAAATTTTGGACCGAATCGAAAGGCTGGGTTTGATTACGTGGGAAAAAGCAACGTATTTATCGGTAATTATTTGCGTCTTTTTTGGCTGTACGAGCAAAAAGAGTACGATATGGTTTTAAGTGAGTCTGTCGAATATTTCTATGAGATGTCGAAAAAGACGGGTACGCTTTGGGAGCATGACCAAGCAAAGGCAAGCTGTAACCATGGTTTTGCTTCAGTGATAGCTACTTTACTATTGCGAGCAAAGTCTTAGGGTATAGTGGATTTTATACGTTAGAGGCGAATAATTATTTGAATGCCTTTTCAGACGAAGAGATTTTAATGGATATAAAAATTTATTTCATGCAGTAAAAAGGGGTGCGGAGTTGGCAAGATACCTATGATAGGAGGTGCGGATGATAGTATTTCGTGGATATGTTATAGGGATTTTAATAAAAAGCATCTGCAAAGCGAGAACTTTAGACTTCGAGTTCCGTACGAATTTAAGTATTGATGATAATTTATGTATAATATTTATTGGGACAGCGATGGGACAGGGCTCTAAAAGCCTTTAAATAAAGGGATTGAGAGAGGCTGATGTGCTTCGAATCTACCTCTACTTATAATTAAAACGATAAAAGTCACAAAAAGCAATACTTTTGACAAGGAGAAAATATGAAATTGCGGTGGAAGAAAGACCGCGTGGAGCTGCTTGTACAAAGTAGAAATCATCGTCTGATGATTAATTAACGCGTTAAATTAAAAACAAAAGAAATACGATATATTGCAGTTATTGAATCATAAAAATTGTTGAAAAAATTGGTTTATTATAGTAGAAAAAAGCCATTACGGAATCTTTTCCGTAATGACTTTTTTCTTAAACCCATCTGTTTCGTATCGGTTTTTACCCCAGTGTTCACTTTTTGTCCCTATGGATAAAAACACTTGATTTTCAAGGCTTTTTGCTTGGCGCAGGAAGAGGGATTCGAACCCCCGTGGGCTTTCACCCAAACGGTTTTCAAGACCGCCTCGTTATGACCGCTTCGATATTCCTGCGTATAATTTATTTAGTTTTTTTCTTTCACCCAAACGGTTTGACGCTCGTAAACTCGCTATTCCGTCGCTACGCTCCTTACACGACACGCCTCGTTATGACTGCTTCGCTTTTCTTCGACGAATGTCGAAATATTCCTGCGTATAATTTATTTAGTTTTTTTCTTTCACCTAAACGGTTTGACGCTCGTAAACTCGTAAATTCGTAAATTCGTAAACGGTTGGATGTAGTGAAGTATTCCAACAACTATAATTTATTATAACGCAGAAAAATAAAAAAGTCAATAGATTTTTGCGTTTGAAATGAAAGTAAAAAATAAAACCTTCCTCATTTTCTTTTTTGAGGAAGGTTTTATGTGTTATTCAATATCCAATTCGGGGGGTACGTCGATTTCGTCGGATACGTATTTACCGTTCTTTTTGCGTTGTCGTACACATTCCGACAGCAAATATTCGATTTGACCGTTTACCGAACGAAAATCGTCTTCTGCCCATGCTGCAATTGCATTATACAGTTTTGGCGACAAACGTAAGGGGATTTGTTTTTTCTGGTTATCGTTCATAATCGCATACCTGCCTTATTGTTTTTATGTTTTTTATTTAAAATTAATATAAACTGCCTGTATTCACAATCGGTTGTGCATCATGATTGCCGCACAAAACAACAAGCAAATTGGACACCATTGCCGCTTTTCTTTCTTCGTCTAATTGTACGAGTTGGTTTTCGTTTAAACGTTCAAGTGCCATTTCCACCATACCCACAGCGCCGTCCACAATCATCTTTCTCGCATCGATAATTGCCGAAGCTTGCTGACGTTGCAACATAACTGCCGCAATTTCAGGTGCATAAGCAAGATAAGTGATGCGTGCCTCAATAATCTCAATGCCAGCTTCTTCTACGCGCGCTTGGATTTCATCGCGGATTCTCGAAGCCACCACGTCGGACGAACCGCGAAGGCTGCCTTCGTCTGCAATGCCATCACCCGTTGTATCCACGCCAGGGGCAACGTCATAGGGGTAAATGCGCACAACGTTTCTAAGTGCGCTGTCGCACTGCAAAGACAAATATTCCTTATAATTATCCACGTTAAACACAGCTTTTGCAGTGTCTACAATACGCCACATAACGGCAATACCGATTTCCACAGGATTTCCCAAACAATCGTTGATTTTTTGACGGTTGTTGTTGAGCGTCATGATTTTCAAGGAAATTTTCTTATTCACAGTCTCAAAGGAAACGTTCAAATCTGCATTCACGGTAGGTTGCGCTTTGCTGTGCGCTACGTCGCCGCTTTGATTGAGCTTGGTCTGCGCCGCAGGATTCACAGCCACACAGAAAGGATTAATCGAATAAAAACCTTCGCCCTTTAACGTACCGATATATTTACCAAATAAGGTGAGTGCAAGCGCTTCTTGCGGTTTTAATACGCGAAGCCCGACAAGGGGAATCCACGCCGCACACATTACAAGTAGTGAAACAACCAAAAGGGGAACCCATGCGCCTTCCGTTACGCCGTTTTCGTCCATGATTGCCGCAAATACAATGCCTACAATGGAAAGAAGTTCAATAAGAATGCAGAGTATTAACGTCCGCATACCATTCTTTTTGTTCGTTAATATGATTTCTTTCATACTATAAAACCTCCATATTTTTTTGATATTAAAATGATATCATACTATAATATATTTTGTCAAGAGGTTTTTATGAAAAAAATAAAAATGGGAAATTAAATCAACGTTTCGTATTCATTATATAGTGCGTCGAGGAGAGTTTTAATTTCTTCTAAACGGTTACATTTTTCTGTAAGCAAAGCGAAATTCCCCGTCACTTCGGGGGTGGAAAGCGCGCTATTGATTTCCGCGTCTTCACTTTCCAGTGCTGAAATTTCCTCTTCTATTTTCTTGATACGCGTACGACGTTTTGCGTCGGCGGCGCGTTCTTCCTTGCTTCGATAATAGCTGTCTTTTTGCGCGGAATTTATCGAAATGGTGGGGGCAGGTGTGCGTTGAACGGTATTTCTTGCCGTTTCTTTTTCTTTTTGTTTAAAGGCGTTGTATTCGTCGTAACTGCCCGTAAATTCCGTCGCACAGCCATTTTCCAATTCCAAAATTTTGCCAGCCAAAGCGCGGATAAAATATCGATCGTGCGAAACGAATAAAATCGTGCCGTCAAATTCTTTCAATGCCGTTTCCAAACTTTCTCTTGCAGGCAAATCAAGGTGGTTGGTGGGTTCGTCGAGAATGAGCACGTTTCCGCACTCGCATTCAAATACGGCAAGTGCTAATTTTGCCCGTTCGCCGCCAGATAGCATACGCACTTTTTTATCCATGTCCTCGGCGGGCAGCCCCGCTTGCGCGAGAATATTCCGCACTTTTGTCTGATCCCACAAAACGTGTCGATTCCAAAGTTCTTGCAAAACGGAATTGTTGGGGTCGAGGTTGGCATTTTCTTGATCGTAACAAGCGATTTTGACGAAACGCCCCAAACGGATTGCTGCGTTTTTGTTGCGGATAATTTCCTTAACGAGGGTGGATTTTCCGGTACCGTTATCCCCAACGACGGCACATTTTTCGCCGCGCATAAGAGAGAAGGACGCTTTTTCAAGCAGCGTTTTTTCGCCAGCCGTTAATTTTAAATCGACTACGTCCAACACTTTTTCATACGGTTTTTCCGCATAGGAAAAAGAAAAACGAGGGGGCGTAGGGGGAAGGGCGGGTTTTTCGATGAGCTCCATCTTTTCCAAAGCTTTTCGACGCGATTGCGCCATTTTCGTTGTGGAAGCACGGACGAGATTTCTATCCACGTATTCCTGCATGTGAGCCCGTTCTTCCTGCTGTTTTTCGTATTCTTTTAATAAATGCGCGGTCTTTTCCGCTTTCAAAATTTTGTATTTGGAATAGTTACCCTTAAAGACACATAATTTTTTATTTTCTATTTCATAAATCTGCGAAACGATTTTATCGAGGAAATATCGATCGTGCGAAACGGTGAGAATTGCGCCTTTATACGTCGCCAAATAATCCTCCAACCAAAATAAAGTTTTCATATCCAAATGGTTGGTGGGTTCATCGAGGATAAGAAGTTCTGGGTCTTCCAACAACAAACGGCACAATTTCAAACGGGTCTTTTCGCCACCTGACATTGTAGAAATTTGTTGATTGTAAACGTTTTCAAAACCCATACCGTTAAGGACGGTACGGATACGAACCTCGTAATTATAGCTATCGCGCGCGGCAATTTGCTTGTTTAACGATTCATATTTTGCCGACAAAGTGCGATATTCAACGGAATTTTCTTCCGCAACAGCAATTTTTTGTTCGATTTCGCGCAAGGATTCGATTGCACGGATATCCGCTTGAAAAATTTCACGCATTTCCTCAAAAACGCTCAACGAGGAATCGTAACCGCCGTTTTGCGCCAAATACCCAATGCGAATGCCGTTCTTTTTAAAAAGTATGCCGCCTTCCGCATCCAACTCACCTAAAATCAAGCGAATAAGGGTAGTTTTTCCTTCGCCGTTTGCGCCGATTAGGCCGACCCTTTCCCCCTCGGACAACGCAAAACTGACGTTTTCCAGCAGGGAATCGCCGTTAAAACCGAATTGTAAATTGTCTGCAGAAATCAGCATAGCAACCTCGCTTTATTGTTTCGTATTCTTATGAAAAATAGGATATTTTATCCAAACATTACGCAAAATACTTTCAATGACTAAATTGGAAAAATTATTATTTAAAATTCGAAAATCAGAAGCTATTTTGGTGTACGCATCCCCATCAAAAGCAGCAAAATTAACAAAAAAAATTGTCAAATGGAAGGGGCAGGTATGCGATGAAATTTAATATTCTTTAATTTAGAAATCCCATTTCGGGATGTATTTTTCTCCGCTGGAAGCTCTTTCTTGCGCGAAGAGATTTTTGATGCCAAGGGCAAAAGCCGTATCTACGACGCTATCATATTCCCTTGCTGTGATGGGGCGCGAAAGCTCTTTCATGCCTTCGATTTTGCCAAAGGGTGTGTATTGGCTCATGAGGCTCAAATAAGTATCTTTGGGTAAATCATTTGCAAACCATTTTAAAATAGCTTTCGAATCGTTGGTGCAAAGGGGCATAACGAGGTGACGAACGATACAGCCTGACAACATTTTTCCCTCGGGCGTCATTTTTAATGGTTTCTTAGCCGCCATATACGAAATCGCCTCGCTTGCCACGTCGAAATAATCTTCTTTACCCAAATATCTTTTCGAAAGGGCGGGGGAATAAAATTTCATATCAGGTAAATAGATATCCACAAAGGGATCTATCAAGGAAATGGTGTCAATTTTCTCATAACTGCCCGTGTTATACACAACGGGGATTTTCGGTTGATAAAGTTCGAATGCGGCTACCAGGTATGGAATGAAATGGCTTGGTGTGACGAGGGAAATGTTTTCTGCGCCCATATCTTCCAGCTCTTTAAAAATATCAGATAATTCTTGCGGAGTAATTTCTTTTCCTCGCTGTGCGCGCGAAACCTCGTAATTTTGACAAAACACACAACGTAAATTACAGCCGCAAAAAAAGATGGTGCCGCTACCTCTTTGAAAGGAAATACAAGGTTCTTCAAAGGGGTGTAGATAATATTTTGCAATACGAAGCCCTGAAGCACCGCACACGCCGACTCCTTTAAGACGGTTTGCGCCGCATTCCACGGGACAGAGTTTGCAGTTTTTTAAACTTTCTTCGTTGATTTGTGCCATAAAACACCCGATTGCAATAATAACGCTTATCATTATATCACGAATGAAAAATAATTGCAAGCGCGTTTACACGGATAGCAATAAGGTGTGCAGAATAACTTGACAAAGCATGTGAAATGATTTATAATGATTATCCCGAATGAAAAGCTATGCTTTTAATATAGCATTTTTTAGTGGGAACTTCATCGCAAATCCCAAGCGCGATGATGAACTATGTTAAAAAGAGGATTTTTTACATGAAAAAGTTTTTTACCAGTGAAAGCGTCACGGAAGGGCATCCCGACAAGGTGTGTGACAACATCTCCGACGGACTCTTGGACGCGATTTTAGCTGCCGATCCTTCTGCGAGGGCGGCGATTGAGTGTTCTGCGGCGTACGACATGCTCTTGATTATGGGCGAAGTGACAACGACGGCGCAGATTGATTACGAAGCAAAGGCACGAGAAATCATCAAGGAAATCGGTTATGATTTCGGTACTTTTGCATATGACACTTGCAAGATTATGGTGGCGATTCATCAGCAATCGTCCGATATTGCAATGGGTGTAAACGCATCTTTGGAAAGAAAGACGCAGGGTGGTGACGAAGCCGATCAGCTTGGCGCAGGTGACCAAGGCATGATGTTTGGTTATGCTTGCCGTGAAACGGAAGAGTTGATGCCGCTCACCCTTTCCCTTTCTCATAAGTTGGCAAGGAAATTGACGGAAGTAAGAAAAGACGGTACGCTGAACTATCTTCGTCCCGACGGAAAAACGCAAGTGACGGTGGAATATCAAGATGGCGTTGCAAAGCGTGTAGATACGGTGGTTGTGTCCACGCAACACGATGCGGTGGTTTCGCAGGAACAAATTCGTGAAGATATGAAAAAATACGTCATTGACGCGATTATTCCAGCGGATTTGATGGATGAAAATACAAAAATCTATATCAACCCTACAGGCAGATTTGAAATAGGCGGTCCTGAGGGCGATAGCGGTCTTACAGGCAGAAAAATTATCGTAGATACGTACGGCGGCAGATGCGCGCACGGCGGTGGTGCATTTTCGGGAAAAGACCCTACGAAAGTGGACAGAAGCGCGGCGTATTATTGTCGTTATATTGCGAAAAATCTCGTGGCGGCAGGTCTTGCAGACGAATTGGAAATTCAGGTGGCTTACGCAATCGGCGTGGCAAACCCCGTTTCCGTATTTGTGGATAGTCACGGTACGGGTAGGTTGGACGATGAACGTTTGGCGGAAATCGTAAAAACGGAATTTGACCTTCGTCCTTACAACATTATTCGTAGTTTGGATTTGCGTAAACCCATATTTAAAGCAACGGCGGCATACGGACATTTTGGTCGCGACGGCTTCGCATGGGAACGTTTGGATAAGGTGGAAGATTTGAAAAAATACAACAATTGAGCGCACCATGTACGCGTTTAACGATATTTTAAGGTAAAAAAAAGAGGAGCGGACTAAAAAATCCGTTCCTCTTAATTTTTTATGTGAAGTTATTCTTGCGTGGATTGCGCTTCTTCTTCGCAAGCGGTGCAACAACATTCCTCTTCTGCGTTGGGCTGTGCATGCACGGTGGCCATAATTTTTTTACCAAGCTTTTTAAAATCCTCTTTCAAGCCGCCAGCTTTTACGTGTTTTACAAACCACACGACGTCTTTGCCGAATTGTTTATGATCGAAAATCATACAAACTGCGAACGAGAGGGGGGTAACCAAAACAAACACGGGGACGATCATCCAGAACCAAGGCCAATATTTTATCTGACCTTTAAATTCACCGATAGGTATGGTCTTAAAGAATTCGGGACAGAAGATAGCCAAGAAATTACCGATAGCATCGTTTGTGCCAGGACCCCAAATATAGGAAGAGTTCTTGTAGTTGATATCAAGGAAGTCTTGCGAGCGTAAAGGAATAAAGCCCAATTCGCTTTGGAAAATCTGGTTAAGAATGATAAAGAGCATCAACAGCAAAAGCCCGATGGGTGCCGATAAAATTCTCTTATAAGAAAGGGTGTGGCGTTTTAAAAGTACCATAAGCAAGGGTGCGGCAATTACCATCCAGTGGTGATAATAGAAACGCAAAACGTCCCAAATTTCTTCAATTTGCGTTGTTGCATTGATATTGAAAATACTGCCGCCGCCTTTTACGATGGGTTCTTGGGGGTAGAACAAAGCGATGAAGCCGCTAAGGACGCCAATATACACCATGTAATCCTTTACGTGTTTATTTTTTGAGAAGAACAAGAAAGGGAAGAGTGCGATATTTGCGCCACAAATGTTGACAAACCAACAATCGCGCATACCACGGTCTGTAAACACATACGAGCCTGTGCTATAATCTGCGTAAGGCGGAATGTAGTTCTTTAAAAAGTGTAATATAAAGCCGAGCGCGAGCAAGGAGAATATTACACTATCTTTCACAAAGGGCGAAGCTTTTCTTAACGCGAAATATAATCCTACGATTGCACCTGCCGAAAGGACAAGAAAGAAAAAGTACCAGAAGTTGAACATATCCACGCCAAAATGGATACTTGTAAGGAAATCCGCCATAAAATAAAACCTCTTTTGTGTTTTTGTGTAGCGATTACACTAAATATTAAACACATAAAGAGGTAGGTTTGTTGCACGATATAAAAATTTTTTTAAATAATTGAATAAAATTATTTTTTAGCCGTTTTAATTTTTGCGTATACGGCTTTGCAGGCATAATTGATGCCATAAATAAGCAGAGCCATTAAGAATACCGCCGCAGGTGTGAAAATCATGAGCGACCATTTAGGAATAATGCCGTTTTCCACAACGCCGATATACAGTGCGTCTGTTTCCAAGAAAAACCAATTGTGGTCAAGAATAGAGTTGCCGAATTTTGCCCAAACGGTGAGCAACACAAGCCCAACAGCCGCTTTCCAACAATTTTTGATATTCAATTGCACCTTGCCAAACAAAATGCACAGGCAACCCCAAGCAAGTTCTACGCCGTGGAAAAACATCGTCTGTACGGCTTGATAGCACCAAGGTTCGCCGCTACCCACGCTGGCAGGGAAAGAAAGATACATCAACGTACCAACGATGGCAAGGACGGCAACGGGTTCTTGGATTTTTTCAAATTTTTTATTAAACTGCGTGAAAGCAATAATCGGACAAAGCACCGTGCATAAATGGAAGGGCAGTTTGTCGATTTTCATGCCGCCGTAAACGAAATCGTGTACAAAAAAATCGGACAGGTATGAAACGACCAGCGTATAAGCTAAAAAGCGCAACACCTTTTCTTTTTTCTGCATATCTTTGTTTCTAAAGAGGTATGCCGTCAAGAAAATACCGCCGAAAATCAAAATCATATACACGATATGCGAAATAGAGAATGGGGTGATGGATATGCCCGTATTAAAATGGGACATTTCAAAAAGCTTAAAAAATAAATCTCTCATCATCATTTTCCTTTGTATAAAAAAATTCTCTTTTGTGAGTTTGTGCAGTCCACTATACATTAAACACACCAAAAGAGAATTTTATTGCAAAACCAAGTAAATTTGTTGTTATTCTTAACATTTTTAATTATGTAAGAAAGAGCAGGATAAAAAAAGGAAAATTATAACAAAACAATGCCGTTTTCTTTGCAGATTTTTTTCGTATTTTCGTCCCAAAGAGAAACCTGCACTTCCCCAATGTGTGCTTTGCCGAGAAGAAGCATGGAAAGACGGGATTGACCGATACCACCGCCCATTGTCAAGGGCAATTCCCCTGCAAGTAAGGCTTTGTGGAAGGGGAGGGTGCGTCTATCGTTGGCGTTTGCTTTCGTCAATTGTTCGTCTAACGATTTTTCATTAACACGGATACCCATTGAGGAAATTTCAAAGGCGCAATCAAGCAACTCATTCCAGAATAAAATATCGCCGTTCAAAGCCCAATCGTCGTAGTCAGGAGCACGTGAATCGTGCGGTTCGCCCGATTTTAATTTGTCGCCAATCTGCATGATAAACACCGTTTTATGCTCTTTCACGTAAGCGTTTTCACGTTCTTTGGAAGAGAGGTTGGGATAGAGGTCTTCCAACTCCTGCGAGGTGACGAATTGCACGGTGCGTTTTAACTCCACGTCGATTTGCGGATAACGGCATTTTAAATAATCAAGGGTATCGCAAATAGCGCCGACAATGCCCTGCACCACTTTTTTCAAATAATCGATGTTTCTCGTTTCGGGGGTGATGATTTTTTCCCAGTCCCATTGGTCGGTGTAAACGGAGTGAAGATTGTCCATTTCCTCATCGCGGCGAATGGCGTTCATGTCCGTATAAAGCCCCTCGCCCGCCGAAAAACCATACGAATCAAGAGCCATACGTTTCCATTTTGCAAGGGAGTGCACGACAACGGCGTCCTTGCCCGTTTCTTTCAAGTCAAAACGCACGGCGCGTTCCACACCGCTTAAATCGTCGTTGAGCCCTGTGGTGGGGTCGACAAAGAGGGGGGCGGAAACACGTTTGAGATTGAGCGCCAAGCAAAGGCGTTCTTCAAAAGTACGTTTTAAAAGACCGATAGCCGTTTGGGTGTCGTACATACCCAAACTTGATTTATAGCCTTTCGGTATGATAATTTTACTCATAATTCTCACCTAAAAAGAAAATTTATCATAGTATAGCACAATTTCACAATGCTGTCAACGAAAAACGGAGTGCGGCGTTATGGAAAAGAGCAGTGCGAATATATATCATTTCACGCAATGCATTAACCCAAAAAAATGGAATTTGGCGATTATATCGGTGTTCCTACTTCAATTAAGTTCCCATCCAAATCGTAAAATCTGACCACCTTTTGCCCCCAGCTGTGTACCATCAGGTGATTGACATATTCGATTTCAGGGTAAAGTGTTTCAAGACGCTCTACAAATTGTTCTATGTTGGGCTCTTCAAAATACAACTCCGACTGATTACTGTTTGGAATTACACTTCTTTTTGTGAATTGTTCCCAGTATCCCGATTCCTGTAAATATAAATTATTCGTCAATTCCATATTCCCATCGTTGTCTTGAAGCAGTTGAAATCCAAACATATCACTATAGAACTTTAACGCACGCTTACAATCTTTAACAACAATAAGTGTTCCTTTGTATTTCATATCCATCTCCGTCAAATTCTTATTTATAGATAAATTTATCATATCAAAAAATTGTTAGAAATGCAAGCCATTTATGACGGAATATGGAAGAGGAAAAACGAGAGGGTATATCTAAAAATAGGAACAAAGACAAAAAATTAAACGAAGATATATGAATATATGAATAAGTATTCATATACAAATTAAAAAATTATTTAGGTGCAAGGGGTGTGAAGGGGTAGGTGC
>SVHQ01000036.1 GCA_015055785.1 Clostridiales bacterium
CGTGTTTCCTTTGAAGTGGGTATGTATGATTTGGGCGGTACGGCGCTCTTTTTAAGCTCTCGCGATTTACAAATCGGCAGAGGCGAACCAGTACAAGACACGGCGCGCGTGCTTTCTCGCTATCTTGACGGGATTATGATTCGTACGTTCGCGCAAAAGGAAGTAGAGGATTTAGCAACGTATGGTTCTATTCCCATTATCAATGGTTTGACGGACTATTGTCATCCCTGTCAGGTGCTTGCCGATTTGATGACGATTCGTGAATATAAAGGCGCGTGTGCAGGGAATAAGCTTTGTTATATCGGCGACGGGAACAATATGACCAATTCCTTGATTGTTGGCGGTATTAAGATGGGTATGGAAGTTTCCGTGGCTTGTCCGAAAGGATATGAACCCGATGCGGAAATCATGGCATGGGCGAAAGAAAACGGTAAATTCACTTGCACGGACGACGTTTTAAAAGCGGCAGAAGGCGCGGACGTTTTATATACGGACGTTTGGGCATCGATGGGTCAGGAAAGCGAAGCGGAAGAACGCAAGAAGATATTTAAGGGCTATCAAATCAATGCGGACGTTATGAAAGTGGCAAATGATAAGGCTATGGTGCAGCATTGTTTGCCTGCACACCGCGGCGAGGAGATTACGGAAGAAGTATTCGAAGCGCATGCCAATGAATTGTTTGACGAAGCAGAGAATAGATTGCACGCGCAAAAAGCGGTGCTCGTGAAATGTATGGGCACGAAATAATTGGCTTAAATTTAATAAAAAGAGGCACCCATGTACGCGTTGAATGCATACATGGGTGCTTTGCTGTTCGTTTAAAAATTTTAAATGCTTTCTACAACGCCTGAGAAAATGACGGTGTTATAAGCGTCGGTGAGAATAAAACCAAAAGCCTTATTTACAATAAAATCAACGTACACGTTTTCATATTCATCGGGGCCAGGGGAAGTGGCACCAGGTATAATGGTAACGGCAGCGCCCTCGATGCCTTTACGGTTTACTTCCAAAGAGGTTTGGTGGATGACGCCGCTGCAAAAGGCAGGTTTGTAATCGGTGAGCGCGGTGAAATCGCAGGCTTCTTCCTCAAATAAAGAGGTGATGCCAAATTGCTGTTGTAAAATACCTTTTACATCGCCGTTATATTCGCTCTTGTATTCAGGGAAAAGACAGCGGGTGTGGTAACGTTTGAGGTTTTCCTCGTCCTCAGCGTCGAAATCTTTTACGGCATTCATGATTTCAAGATTGTTTGCTGTGAAAATATCTGCAACCGTGTAGCCCTCGTTTGGTAATAAAAATTTAATTTTATAGCCGTGATAGGTGGTCGTATAATAAGCAGAATAGCTTTCTGTTGTATAGGCTCTGCCAGTAATATATTTGCCTTGCAGGAAGCGTTGATTTGCCGTTGAAGCGTCACTGTTGATAAAGGTATGAGATTCGCTCGTCCTATCGATTTCATCGCCGTTATATTTCCAAACATCCTTTAAATATAAAGTGTTGATAAGGGTAAAAATCGTTTCGGGAGAAAGGTTGAAATCTCGTTTTATCAGACCGTTCGTTTGTTGTTTGATAAAGTTTTTAATGGCGGCATTAGCGTTTTGATTATCGCCGTCAAAATCCACTTCGTGGGCGTAGGAATAATAGGTGTTGGAAAGGGAATCCAAAGCCGTTTGTTTTACGGAAAGACCTTCGTCCAACCAAATGGAATTGCTCAATTGCAACATACCCAGCGTTTTTTCTTGATTCATCACGTTTTTGCTGGTATGTTTCACGTGTAAGGAGGCATATAATTGGGGGTAATTTTCTCGCAGCTCCGCTAAATTTACGTTGAGTGCATTTAAAATTTGCGCTTGTGTTTCATTTAACGAGCATTCGGCTGCCATGCCAAGCGCCATGAAAACGGATATGGGCGATACGGCGAAATTGCTGTTTTTATCGTGCGTAGCATAAGTCGCAGAGGAGAACTTTGCCGCAAAAGCATTGGTTTTCTCTTTAAAGGCAACAAAATTTTCTTCGTTATGTGTCTGCCAATTTAATTCTTCCGCTTGTGCAGGCTCGGCAAGGACTTTGCTTTTAGCAAACATCGAGCAGGAACAGCTTGGAAGAATACAAAAAATACTGCAAAGCAGTGCAAGAAATTTTTTTCCTTTCATAAACCTCTCCTTTTTTTATAATATAACATATTATGCTATTTTTGTCAATACCCATATTTTCGTATAAAAAAAACCTTGCCAAGTAGAGTTTGGAAAGGTAATTTCTTTTTAATAAATTGTTTTTTTGGGGGTCAAATAATTATATAAAAAAATAAGAGGAAAGGGTGAGGATAATTAAAAATGCAAAATTGAAAGCAGAGAAAAGGGCAAGATATTTGCCTGCTTTTTTAGGGTTGTGCGCGGTGTATTCGCGGAACGTGATGAGGCTGGCGAGGGAAGAAATCAACGTGCCGACGCCGCCAATATTCACCCCCAAAAGCAACGCTGAATAATTGCCCGTGAATTGCGATAATAAAATTGCAGAGGGTACGTTGCTGATAATTTGGCAGGAGAATATCGATACCAATAAGGTATTTTTTTCTAAAAGCTTGGCGAATACGTTCTGTACGGCGGGGATTCGTGCCATGTTGCCGGCAAAAATGAAAAAGGCAACAAAGGTGAAGAGCAAGCCGTAATCTACGTCCTTTAAAGCTTTTCTATCCAAGAATAATAAAGCGATGGGGATAACAATTAAGCCAATCCAAAAAGGAATTACACGAAAGACTATCACAATGGACAGCGCGAACAATGCACAGTAAATCAGTGTGCGGCGTAAAGGCAGGGTCACTTTTTCGTTTTTCATCTCCAAAGCATCCTTTTTTACGAAAATCAAACAGCACAGCGTGAGAAGTGCAATAGAAATGAGGAAAGGGGGCAACATAATCATGGTGAATTCGCCCGTCGGGATATTGAATTTCGTGTATAAATAAAGGTTTTGCGGGTTGCCGAACGGGGTGAGCATACCGCCGAGGTTTGCCGCGATGTTTTGCATAATAAACGTGAAAGCCATATATTTTTGTTTGCCCGTGGTGCTTAACACAAGATATCCCAAAGGCAAAAAGGTGATAAGTGC
Source organism: Clostridiales bacterium (assembly GCA_015055785.1). The sequence goes on from SVHQ01000036.1 coordinate 3,106, forward strand.
CATATCGTTGGCAATCAGCATCGAGCCGATAAAGGTAACGTAGGCAAGAGCCAACACGCAAGAGCGTGCTGTTTTAAATAAAAGTACGATTTTTTGCGCGAGGACAAAAAAGAAACGGATATTCTTGAACGCGCAGACCACGGCAAGCACGCAGAAAAGGCAGGTCAGCGTTTTCCAGTCGAAATAAGTGAGATAAGTTTTATCGGGCGGTACGATGCAAGACGTGAGAAAAGCCGCAACAATCGCAACGCATAAAACGGCGTTCTTTTTAATGAAAGCGAGCAAATGCTCTAAAGCGCCGTGGAAATGGATATGTAAATGTGGACGTTTTACGTGAATGTGCATAGTATTTACCGCTTGATATCCTTTTATTTTATCCGTCTATTTTTACCGTCGATTATTATAATACTTTTCCTTAAAAAAAGCTATCTTTTTTTCATGCTTTTATCATTTTTTAAAGAATAATTCTTTAAAATCTTGCAAATTTGAATGGGCTATGTTAAAATAACCGTAAAAAAGGAGAATTGCCATGGAAATAAAAATCGGGAAATACCGTCATTTCAAAGGCGGAGAATATGAAGTGCTGTTTGTTGCGAAACATTCGGAAACGCAAGAGGAGATGGTGGTGTATCGCGCCTTGTACGGCGAGGGGGAGGTTTGGGTGCGTCCTGCGAGAATGTGGAACGAGGAAGTTGAAAAAGACGGCAAAAGGTATAAAAGATTTACTTTTACTCCATAAATAGTATGTAAAAATACCATTTTAGGGGGGCTATATGCTGCAAAAACATCTGATTGTGAAAACGATGGGTAAAGCAAAAGCGGAAAATATTTTATTTTGGAAAGATTATCGGGTGACGGTGCTTTCTCCTTGCCTGTTCCGTTTGGAAAAGAGTGAAGCAGGCGTTTTTCGTGATGAAGCCACGCAAGCAATTTGGTATCGCGATATGCCTATGCAAAAATTTACTGTAAAAGAAAAGGGCGAAACTTGCATGATTCGCACGGGAAAATGCAGCTTGATTTTGCATAAAGATAGGGGGCAGGTATGCGTTGAAATTAAAAAACAGCGGATTTTGCTCGATAATCAAGGCAATCTTTTGGGTACCTATCGCACCCTTGATAATTGTAATGGCAACGTTTATTTTAGGCGGTGGGTGGAAAGCGATGAACCGTATGAAATTCAGCTTTGTAAAGGGGTTTGTTCAAGAACGGGCGTGGCGGTGTTGGATGATTCTGCGTCGTTGACGCTTGGGAAAGACGGTCAGGTGAAGAATGTACGCGCGGACGGCAGCGATGAATATATTTTTGCTTATGGCGAGGATTATCTTGGCGCGGTGCAGGCGTTGTATGATTTGACGGGCAGACCGCCCATTGTGCCGCGTTACGCTTTAGGAAATTGGTGGAGCCGATATCACGTCTATACCGACAAGGAATACTTGTGCGTGTTAAACCGTTTTGAGGAGCGCGACGTGCCCTTAACGGTAGCGACGGTCGATATGGATTGGCACTATTCCGAGGGAGTGGACGAGGCGTTTTCTATCACAGAGCAGGGCAAAAACAGCAAGGAATACGTTGGGGAATGCGCGGTGAATTTCGGTTGGACGGGATATACTTGGAATCCGCAATTATTCCCAGATTATAAGGCTTTTTTACGGACGCTGAAAGAGAAGAACGTGAAAGTGACGTTGAATTTGCATCCGTCGGACGGCGTGCGGTTTTGGGAAAAAGCTTATATAAAAATGGCGAAAGCGTTGGGGGTAGATGCTTCCTCGAAAGAGCAAATTCCCTTTGATTTTTCCTATGATAAATTTATCAATGCTTATTTTTCTATTTTACATCGTCCGCATGAGAAAGACGGCGTAGATTTTTGGTGGATTGATTGGCAACAACCGAATATCGCTTGGCATGACACCCAGCAAACGGAGCTTTCTGAAGAAAAATATGACCCCTTATGGGCTTTAAATCACTATCATTATTTGGATAATGCGGACAATCGACAAACTCCGTTGATTTTATCAAGGTATGCAGGCGTAGGTTCGCATCGATATCCCATCGGTTTTTCAGGCGATACGGAGATTACTTGGAACACGCTCGCTTATTTGCCCTATTTCACAGCGACGGCGAGTAATATTGGCTATACGTGGTGGAGTCACGATATAGGCGGTCATAATTTTGGCGAAAAATCGAATGAATTATACGTGCGGCACTTGCAGTACGGCGTGTTTAGCCCCATCAACCGCCTACATTCCACGTGCGATGAAACGATGACCAAAGAACCTTGGTTTTACGGAAACGGTGCAGGGTTGATAGCCGAACAGTTTTTGCGCTTACGGCATCGTTTGATTCCCTATTTATACACCGCGGCTTATCAAACGCACACGTTTGGCGAACCGCTGGTGCAGCCTTTGTATTATCGTTGGAAAGAGGAATCGGCGTACAACTATAAAGCGCAATACCTTTTTGGCAGTCAATTGATGGTTGCACCTGTGACGGGAAAGGCGGAGAATGACGGTTATGCGCGTGTGAGGGCATGGTTGCCGCAAGGGGAATGGACGGATATCTTTACGGGGGATAATTATAAGGCGGAGAGAAGCGGAAAGGAAATCACGCTGCTTCGCGCACTGGATAGCATTCCCGTGCTTATCAAACAAGGCGGTATTTTGCCTATGTCCGCGGATGAGGGGAATAGCTGTAAAAACCCTGAAAAGCTGGATATTTGGGCGTACGAGGGGAATGGCGAATACGCCCTTTACGAAGACGGAAAAGAAGTGAATAAAGCAGGAGAGTTTTTAACGAATTTTTTCTCAAAATATGTCGAAAGGAAGGGGGCATGTACGCAATCAATGTATATCGAGGGGGTTGGAAACGCCAGCGTTATTCCTGTCAATCGGCGAATAATGGTGCGTTTTAAAAATATTCCCGAAGCGGAAGTGCGTTTGTATGTGGACGGAAAATTGCAAAAGACAGAGGAGTTATATTTAGACTATGCGGCGGTAAGTTTTGCCTTTAAAGCGGAGAAAAAATATAAAATCGTTCTGCGATATCCTTTAAAAACGCAATTGCAAAAGTTGATAAAGCGTGCTTTGAGAATTTTGACGGAAGCAGAATGGGAAAATCCCTTAAAGGTAGAAGCTTGGCAGGAGATTTCTAAGGCAACGTCGTTAGAAGAATATCTTTCCGCGGTGGAAAAAGCAGACCTTTCTGAAGTGATAAAATTGCGATTAAAAGAGGTCTTATAAAAAGGAAAAAAATAAAAACGTGGCATACAGGTATGCGAGGAAATAAAAAAGGAGAGCGTGAGGGCTCTCCTTTAACTTTTAAAATATCGTTATAATTTATTTTTAGGGCATACCTTTATACAAATGCCACAAACACTTCCTCTGCCGATGTCTTGAAAATGTTCTTTCATGTAATGAGAGCATTTTTCCGCATCGAAATTCCGTTCGCCGTCTTTGGTGGGCAACGTGCCGTAAATTGCGCCAGCAGGGCAAGCTTTTTGACAAATGTTGCAATTTCCACAGCCGTTTTCGATTATAGGCAATTCATTTACAAGGGGCATAGATGTGAGAATGGTTGCAAAACGCACCTTGCTTCCATATTTTTCTGTCAGGAATAGACCGCTTTTTCCAACGTATCCCAATCCCGACAATGCCGCAATCGTTTTATGGGGGATAACGCCGCGGTAGGGATTATGTTTTCCAAGACTTTGGCTTGCAGCAACGGGTAGAGCGGAAAAACCCATTTCCTCAATTGCACGTGCCAAGCGAAACGCAATATTATCCAGTAAAGCATTTGCGGTGCGGTAATGTTGGAAATATACAAAAGAGGGGGCATTGTCAATCGTTTGCAAAATGGTGTCAGACAGCTTTACAGCAATGGAAATGGCGTAAGTTAGCTGAGGCAGTTCTTTAACGGGCGAATCGTTTAAAGCGCAAAATCCAACGAGGTCAGCGCCCCACTCCCTTGCAAGATTTTTTAATTGTGATTGGAGTTCTTTCATAGAATTTGTAGGCATAATCAAGTCCTTTTATGCGATTTCGAGATGAATGGTGGTTTCGCTTAAATGCGAAGTGCTGATTTCAATAACAAACTGTTGATAAGTCGCGCCGTCAGGCAGATACTTTTCAATAGGCGAAGCGGGCTCCCATATATGCGACGCAGGATTTTTATCGGGAATCACCTTGCCGTTATAATCGCAAACGCGGAGTTTTTCATACGATTGCGAGGAGATAGGGCTACCTAAAATGATTTTCCCCAAACTGCCTAACGAGGGGAGCATATTTAAAAGCAAGTGCGAAGCGGTATATGCATTGCACGCATAGTCTAATGACGCGCCATTCGTCCAAGTAAGCGTTTGATTGATAAATTGATCTTCGTCAATTTTATATTTCGCGTATAGAGTGAAATCTTCAATCCCCATACCCACGGGCGCATAAGCAAGCTTTGTCAATTCTTTATCGTAACACCAACCGACAAAATCATAGCCGATTTTACTCATGATGGGCAGGTCGTTGAGGTATGTGCCGTTGTTTAAAGATACAGGCTGCGGGTCGTAACCAGCACCGTTGGAATCAAACGTAATCGTGCCGCCACCGATTTGGCAAGAGGAAAAAGCGAGCGCGCAGGTAAGTGTAGCAATGCCGATTTTGAAAGCTTTTGAAAACTTCATCTTTTCATCTCCTTGCAAGTTTTGTTCTTTTTAGTATAGTAACACATTGCCGCTGTTTTGTCAAGTGGCACCAAGTGTGACAATACACTGAGTTTTTTTGAAAAAGTGGTGAAAAATGCCAAGAAAGAAAGGGAAGGTCTTGACAATTTTTTGCCGAGGATTTATAATCCATATATAACAAACACACACGAAGCAAAAGTTGGGAATAAGAGGAAAAAGAAAATGAAGCAAAAATTGTTATTCGTGTTTAATCCCCATTCAGGAACGGGGGAAATATGCAAACACCTCGCAGAAGTGTTAGACGTTTTTACGCAACGCGGTTATGAGGTGGTGGCGTATCCAACGCAAGCGGCAGGGGACGGAAAACGAAAGGTGTTAGAAGAAGGGGAAAATTACGAACGAATCGTAGTGGCTGGCGGCGACGGTATGTTGCATGAGGTGTTAAACGGCGTCATGCGCCTGAATAAGGAAGTGGTGGTGGGGTATATTCCATCAGGCACGGTGAACGATTTTGCCACGACCCATCGTTTGCCCAAAAACAATATCATGGAAGCGGCGAAGATTGCCGCAGGTGATAATATACGTTTGGTGGATGTGGGGAAGTTTGGCGATACCTATTTTTCCTACGTTGCGGCGTTCGGAATTGCAACCAACGTAGCTTACGACACCGATCAAAAAGCAAAAAAGCGTTGGAGAATACTCGCGTATGTAGCGAATATTTTCAAGAGCCTTTTGGGCAGGAATAAATTCAAAGCGGCTTGTCGAAAAATGACGATTGATACGGGTGAAGTGGTCATTAAGGGTAAGTTTGTATTTGGGGCGATTTATAATTCCCTTTCCATCGGTGGAGTAAAAAATTTTATTGATAAAGAAGTGGTGCTTGATGATGGCTTGATAGAAGGGTTGTTTATTGAAAAACCCAAAAATTTAAAGGCATGGGAGCAATTGGGTAAGGGTTTGTTGACACGCGATTTCAATTCCCCGGGTTTGGTGTTTGTGCGTGCGAAACGCTTCCAGATTTATTCGGAAGAAGCGGCGTGGACGTTGGACGGGGAGAATGGCGGAAAGCATACGCAAATCGTCGTTTCAGCACAGCAAAAAGCGTTGCATATCGCGTGCCCGAAAGAGGAAGGTGTAGAAGAAAAGCAAATGATAGAATAAAAAGAAAGGCTGTATGCCTTTCTTTTTTGCTTGGCGCAGGAAGAGGGATTCGAAACCCCGTGGGCTTTCACCCAAACGGTTTTCAAGAAATTGACGGGATTTCCCATTTCGTCCCTAACACTCCCTAATCGTGTGGGTTTTTACCCCAAAAATTGCCCATTTTTGCACGTTTTTTGTATAATGCGATGTAAAATTATTTCTGTTTCAAATCTGTGTTATCTTCACTGTTTGGATTTTTTTGAATGTAAAAATAAAGAAAGACGCGTACTCACACATACGCTCACGGCAACCAAACAAAGCGAACGATTGACGTTCGCTAAAGCTGGATGCACGTGCTTGTATGTTATAAATACGCGTCTTTATATCTTTGGTGTAGTAGCACTTACATCTATTTAATTTTAGGGCTAACGAAAGCGTTAGTGCATTTATTTTAACACAGCGGTAGGGGTGTGTCAACGCGAATAGAACAGAAACTTTTGTCTTGTTTTGGCTTTGTTTGTCGAATAATGTATTTAAGCATTTGAAGAATATCTATTCACTATGGATTGAGCAAAAAGTGAAGGGTGAGCGGAATTATTTTCAATTTTTTCTAAAATACGCTTGCAATAATTTTGATATAGAGTTACAATGCGACAACATTTAGCAGGGGGGCAGGTACGAGTTTAACACAAAAAATCAAAGAATTATGGGGATAGATGTGTATATTCAAGCGTTTGAAGATATAAAAATCCGACTGAATTTATTCAGTCGGGTGTGTTTGTTTGTGGAATGTATTTATACGCAACGACTTTTATAATAAAAAACGAAGATTTTATTTGAGCATTTTATTTTTCGTTCTGTATTCTGTTGGTGTAATACCATAGAAATCCTTAAAGACATGATTGAAATGGCTTAAAGAGTCAAAACCGATTCTTGTACAAATATCCAAGGTGTTGTAGTCGGTTGTCAATAAAAGATTCTTTGCGTAAGTCATTTTCAAATTTCTTAAATATCGTACGGGCGTGATATTTAAATAATCTTTAAAGGTTTTGATAACGACGGGACTGGAATAAGGACAAAGCTTATACAAGTCGTTTACGTTTTTGTCAATGAAATACGGTTTGGAAATTTCCGTAAGCAGAGACGCAAACCACGTTGGATACGTCTTTTTCTGATTGCTAAACATATTAAAAAAGGACAGCATGTTAAAAAGAATTAAATTCAGGCTGGTTTTTCGTTGGATAACGTCATCTGTAGGAATGGTATTGATAAGCTTTTTTAAGTGATTGAGGTATTGAAACTGTTCTTCCGATAAATGAATGAGGATATAATCGTTGACGCTGTCAATTTTTTCTTTCAGATTTGGGGAAAGGAAAGAAGCGAAATAGTTAAAATAATCGCAATCAACAGCTAAGTTCAAATGTTGTATGGATTTATCGCTTTTTGAGGAAAAAAACCGATGTTTATCGGAGGGACGGACGATAGACATATCCATGGTTTTTAAGGTCATCATTTCGCCGTTTATTAAATATTCTATCGGTCCTTTTGTTACCAAAAAAAGCTCGTAGTAATCCTTATGCGCGTGAAGAGACGTTTCAAGATATTTCCAAATATGGAAATCTAAATCGCTGTTTTTATCATCAAAAGATGAAGTTTTCTCAAATATTTCTATTTTCATGGCTTTTATTATAAGGCAAAGATATATACTTGTCAAGACGTTTTTTTAAAATTTTTTCTTGAATGTCCTTAAAAAAATAACAAAAAAATATAAAAAAATAACAAGATTTTATAATGACATAATTGTATAATGAGTCTGGAATATGATTGAATAGTGTTTTTTTGTATTAAAAAAATCAACTTATTCTCGGAGGTTTTTATGGAAAAAGAAATGGTTGAAATGCGCGTAAATATAGCGCCTGAACCGCGAACGCCTTCGCGTAAGCCAAAAGCAAGGAAAGGGAAGACGCTGTTTATCGTTTGCATATTGGCAATTCCTATTTTGAATTGGCTTGTTTTTTGGTTTTGGGTAAATATACAGTCTATTTTATTGGCGTTTCAAATTGAAACCGTAGACGGCATATCGTTTGGGCTTACACACTTTGCCGATTTTTGGGAAGCAATTGTGAAAGAGAACGGCGATTTGGGGCTTTCGATGAAAAACACGGCGCTGTACTTTTTAAGTTCGGCATTGATTACTATGCCGTTGTCATTGCTGATAAGCTACTTTTTATCTAAGAAAATTTTAGGGTATCAAGCTTTTAGAATTGTTTTATACCTGCCCTGTATTCTCAGTCCGATTATTTTGACCTCGATTTACGATCAATTTTTATCACCGAGAGGGCCTCTTGGGGTATTGTGTCAAAATCTCAACATCAGTTACCCGCTGAATGGTCCGTTGAAGACGCCCGAATCGATGTTGCCCACCTTCACTATTATCATTTATACGATTTTGACAGGGTTTGGCGGAGATATGCTGATTTTTAGCGGTGCGATGTCGCGTATTCCGACAGAAATTTACGAATCGGCAAAGCTGGACGGTTGCGGACCGCTTAGAGAAGTAGTTGCAATCGTTGTACCGTTGGTATGGTCGACGATTTCTACAAAGATAGTATTGCTTCTTTCGGGGATATTCTCAGCCAGCGGACCGATTTTGTTGTTGGTCACGGGTAAGTATAATACCTCCACAGTATCCTTTTGGATATACAACATCGTGCAAGAGGAAGGGGATTACGGTATTGTTGCGGCAGCAGGGTTATGCTTTACCGCGGTAATGATTCCTTTGATTTTAGGCGTGCGGGCTTTGATGGAAAAGGCCTCCGACGTGGAATATTGAGGAGGGCGTTATG
>SVHQ01000037.1 GCA_015055785.1 Clostridiales bacterium
GACGCAGCGAAGGGCAGAATTTTCACCAAGCTCGGCAGAGAAATCGCCGTTGCGGCAAAATCCAACCCCAATCCTGATACAAACAGTAAGTTGGCAGATATTATTGCAAAAGCAAAAGCAGCGAATATGCCCAATGATAACATTCAGCGTTCGATTAAGAAAGCATCGGGTGAAATGAGCGGCACCGATTATAAGGAACTCACCTACGAAGGATATGGCGTAGCAGGTTCGGCTGTTATCGTAACGACGTTGACGGACAACGTAAACCGTACGGCAGGTGACGTGCGTGCTATTTTGAGTAAGCACGGCGGTTCGCTTGGTACGACGGGCAGCGTATCTTATAATTTCGATAATAAAGGTTATATCGTAATCGAGAGAACAGTAGAACTCGATGAAGACACGATGACGGAATACGCATTGGAAGCAGGTGCGGATGACGTAGAAGTAAGCGATGACGTTTACGAAATCTACACGACGCCGGAAAGCTTCTCCCAAGTTCGTAAATATTTGGAAGATAAGAACGCGGAATTGATGGCTGCAGCGCCTAAGGGCAAGAGAAACGAAGAGGAAGAACCTAAAATTCGTTTTATCGAAGCAGAAGTAGCGATGATTCCTCAAAACAGAGTAACCCTTCCCGAAGATAAAGTGGCTACGTTCTTGAAGATGATTGATGCACTCGAAGAACATGACGACGTGCAGAATGTGTATCATAACGTAGACCTTCCCGATGAAGAGTAAAAAGACGTATAGCACAGCATCTTATCCAAAAAATCAGAACTTTCCCTTACTCTATTTTATTCGCTTGGAATAAGCATAGTGGGCAGTTCCGATAAAGAAAGATAGAAAGATGTGATGCAACGGAACGTTGCCGCCTTTTTGCGGTGATAGAAAAATCTGTATAGAAAAATACGCGGTGCAATACATCAATGCGCTGCGTTTTTTCTTTTGGAAAATTTTCAAAAAAATTCTTGACAAATATTTCCAAAGCTGTTATAATAAAAAATGTGAACTAAATAAAACCTATTGAGGGAGTAGCAAGCGTATTGTACGCGACAAGTCAACAACACAGACCGCGAAAACGGTTTGGCTTGTCTTAAATTGCGAGACTCATGTATGCGGTGATGTTATACGTGAGCGATAAAGACGAAAAGTATGGCATATCCGCCGTACTTATTTTTATTTTGCGCTAATATTATTAGGAAAAAGAAATAAAATAATATATATAAGGAGCAAAAATGAAACATTATTGCGAAGACTCTGAAAAAGTGTTGCAAGCGCTTGAAAGTGACGCAAAAAGCGGTCTTTCTCAAGCAGAGGCAACCCGCCGTTTGGAAGAAAACGGTAAGAACAAGCTGGTAGCGGCTAAGAAAAAATCTATCATTCGTAGATTTTTAGAACAGCTCTCCGACCCGATGATTATCATTCTCATCGTAGCGGCATTAATTAGTGGCGCGCTTTCGATTTATGATATCTCGCAGGGTAAAGAAGGGGAATTTGTAGACGTTATCATTATCCTCGCCGTTGTAATCATCAACGCAGTGCTTGGCGTGTTCCAAGAAAGTAAAGCGGAAAAAGCAATCGAAGCATTGCAGGAAATGTCCGCTGCCAACTCAAAAGTATTGCGTGACGGTAAAGTACAATTGGTGCACAGTGAAGATTTGGTTGTTGGCGATATCGTTTTGTTGGAAGCAGGCGATGCAGTGCCTGCAGACGGCAGATTGCTTGATTGTGCCAGCTTAAAGATAGAAGAAGCCGCTTTAACGGGTGAATCCGTACCTGTTACTAAGGAAGTAGAGGCTATCTGCATGACCGAAGGCATGAAAGACGTACCTTTGGGCGACAGAAAGAACATGGTATATATGGGCAGTACGGTGGTGTACGGCCGTGGCGTGGCGGTGATTACGGCTACGGGTATGGACACCGAAATGGGGAAAATTGCAGGCGCATTGGCACAGGCAGAAGAAGGTCAAACGCCCTTGCAGATTAAGATGGCGCAATTGTCCAAAATCCTCACGTGGCTCGTGCTTGGTATCAGTGCAATCGTATTTATCGTGCAATTACTTCGTGATATCGGCAATCCTGGCGAAAAAATCGAAGTCGTGCTCAATTCCTTTATGATAGCGGTATCGTTAGCGGTTGCAGCAATTCCGGAAGGTCTTGCAGCGGTGGTAACGGTCGTGCTTTCTATTGGCGTTACCAATATGTCCAAACGTAATGCCATCATTCGTAAATTGACGGCAGTAGAAACGCTTGGTTGCGCACAGATTATCTGTTCGGATAAGACGGGTACGCTCACACAGAACAAGATGACCGTAGTAGATTTCTACGGTGAAAACGAAGTGCGTATCGCTTCTGGTATGGCACTTTGCAGCGATGCGGAACTTAATGAAGATGATTCGATTACGGGTGAACCTACGGAAGCGGCTTTGGTTGCATGGGCGAATAAAGTTGGAAAGAAAAAGCCTGCATTAAAGGCTGCGAATCCTCGTGTAGGGGAAGCGCCTTTCGATTCTGGTCGTAAGATGATGTCTACCGTTCATGAAACGGAAAACGGTTTTGTGCAGTATACGAAGGGTGCGCCCGACGTAGTTGTTGGGCTTTGCACGCATTATTTAAAAGATGGCAAACCTGTGCCTATGACGGAAGAATACCGCAACAGTATTGTCGCTGCAAACAAGGCAATGGCAGATAGAGCGTTGCGTGTACTTGCGTGTGCGGAACGCGCTTGGAATACGCAACCGAACAGTTACGAAGCGGCGGATTTGGAACAAGAGCTTTGCTTTACGGGTCTTTGCGGCATGATTGATCCCGTTCGTCCCGAAGTAAAAGACGCGATTGTACAGTGCCGTAGCGCTGGTATTCGTCCCATCATGATTACGGGCGACCACATTGACACAGCAGTAGCAATCGCAAAAGAACTTGGTATTCTTGAAGAGGGTATCCGTGCGATTTCTGGTGCGCAACTCAACGAGATGGACGACGAAACGTTCGCGAAAGAATTCCAGAGCATCGGTGTATATGCACGTGTACAGCCTGAACACAAAACGCGTATTGTCAATGCATGGCGTGCAGCTGGTTACGTTACGGCGATGACGGGTGACGGTGTAAACGACGCGCCTTCCATCAAAGCGGCGGATATCGGCGTGGGTATGGGTATCACGGGCACCGACGTTACGAAGAACGTTGCGGACATGGTATTGACAGATGACAACTTTGCTACGATTGTCGGCGCTGTGGAAGAAGGTAGAAGAATTTACGATAATATTCGTAAAGCGATTCAATTCTTGCTCGCATCGAATATGAGTGAGGTTATCGGTATTTTCATCGCAACGCTTTTGGGCTTTACGTTGTTAGAACCCGTGCATTTGCTTTGGATTAACTTGGTTACCGACTGTTTCCCTGCGCTTGCATTGGGTATGGAAAGTGCAGAACCCAACGTTATGAAACGTAAACCTCGAGATTCGAAAGCGGGTGTATTTGCCGATGGCATGGGTATTGACGTAATTTATCAAGGCTTGTTGGTATCCATTTTGGTATTGTTCTCTTATTTCCTTGGTCATTTCATGGAAACGGGTACATGGGTTATTGAAACGAGCTCGCACGGTATGACGATGGCGTTCTTGACGATGTCCATGGCTGAAATTTTCCACAGCTTAAATATGCGTTCGCAGCGTGAAAGTATTTTTACCCTTAAAAAGCAAAATAAAGCATTGTTATTGGCGGCGGTAGGCTCGCTTTTGGCAACGACGCTTGTTTGCGAAGTACCTTTCCTTGCGTCGGCATTTGGCTTTGCGACGGTGGATATTTGGGAATACGCATTGGCGATTGCGCTTGGCTTCTTAGTAATCCCCGTAGTGGAAGTTGTGAAGCTTTTCCAAAGAATGGCAGCGAAAAAACGTGAGCAAAAATAAAATCAAGATAAGAATTTAAACAAAACACGGTGTTCTCTGATAAGTGAGGGCACCGTGTTCTTGTTGAAAGGGGAAAAATGTGGATAAAACAATAACTTTTTTCAAAAAAATCATATTTTTTTCTGATATTTTTCGGTCAAACTCTTGACCGAATCTTTCAGATGTGTTATAATAATACTTGAAAAAGTAGGAGTATACTTTTTTGTTGTAAAAAAGCGATATTCCTTGGATTACGAAAATCATTTGTTTTTATAGATTTAATAAGAACTTGAGGTGTAACATGGCGGACAGAAGACAACAACCCCAAACACAACCGGCTCCGGTATCTAAAATTGATGCTCTGTATAGTTGGCTTTCCTACGACTTGCAAAGAATGAGAAAGGAACTCATTAACGAATTGAAGATTGCTTCCGTTCAAACGAGTTCTTTATATCATGAATTGAAGGCGGATAAGAATGCATCTGCACAGGCAATCACGCAAGAAATCCGTTACAGCTATAAGCAGAACCAGACCATTTACGATGGTTTGGCAACGATGATTACGGATGACGTGGCTGAAAAAATCAATTCTTTGAATGAAAAGTATGCATTGCTTGAAGAATTGCATGCACTTGTTTCGGCAAACGGAACGGCTGCTTCTGTTGCGGATGTTGATTACGACCGTATCGCAGAAATCGCTGAAAATGCAGTAGCAAAAGCTATGGCGGCATTGGACGTTGAAACGCTTGCAAATACGTTGGCTGAAAAAATTGCAACGCCTGCAATTGATTACGATCGTCTTTCCGATATGGTAGCGGCTAAATTGGCTGCAAACACTGAAAAGGCATACGAAGTAGTATTGGACGAAGACGGTGTTGACCGCATTGCCGATAAGGTAACCGCGAAGATTAACGCACCCGAAGCGATTGATTACGAAAGAGTATATCAGGCTGCTCAGGCTGCTCAAATCATGCCTGAACCTGTTGATTACGACCGCATCGCAGAAATCGTTGAAGATAAGCAGACGCCTACATACGACCTTGTAATCGATAAAGAAGGTATCGAAGCAATTGCGAACAGCGTAGCCGAAAAGATTTGTGTTTCTTGTGCTCCTTGTGAAGAAATGGTAGTGGCTGATGCAACGGAAGAAATCGTTGAAGAAGCTCCCGTAGAAGAAGTAGTTGAAGAAGTTGCAGAAGAGGTTGTAGAAGCTGTTGAAGAACAGCCCGTTGAAGAAGTTGTCGAAGAAGCTCCCGTAGAAGAGGTTGCTGAAGAGGTTGTCGAAGAAGCAATCGTAGAGGAAGCTCCCGTAGAAGAAGTAGTTGAAGAAGTAAGAGAAGAAGAAAATATTGCAGAAGTTCGTAAGGAAATCGCGGTATCGGTTGGTTCTGAATATCAAGAAGTAGATAATCAGCTTATTGATGCGGAAACGGGGCTTGTAATTCGTTTGAAGAGAAGCTTCACGGCAAAGATTAGACAGAGCGATGAAAAGGTAAAAGCTTATTATAGCGACCTTAAGAACGAATTAACGTCCTACAAGAAGATTAACTCCAACGTTAGTTGGCATGGCGACAGATTTAACTTTGGCCGTGATACGGTAGCAAAGATTAATATCTGCGGTAAGACGCTTTGCTTCTATCTCGCATTGGATCCTAACGATCCTGAATACAAATCGACCGTATACCATCAGAAGGACGTTGGCGGCCAGAAAGCTTATGAAAGCACGCCTTTCATGGTAAAAGTAAAGAGTGATGCTGCAGCGAAGAAAGCACTTCGTTTGGTTGGTTATCTTGCTGAAAAGGTTGGCACAGAAAAGCAGGAAGGCTTTGAAGCAGTTGATTACGTAGAAGAATTTAAGTATCAATCGACGAAACAACTCTTCGAAGATGGTTATATTAAGGTTACGAAAGAAAAGAAAGTTGATTTGGATTTCTAATATTGACAGATTTTATCGAGCCGAATAAAAACACATACGAATAATAAAGAAAATGAGAGCCGATAATCCTATAATATTCGGCTCTCTATTTTATAGGCGGGAATCCGCGTAAGGAGAAAAACAAAAATAGTGAAAGAAAAAGGACAAGGTAAGAAGGTTCACACGGAAGAGAAGAAACAAACAAATACAGCTAAAAAACGTTACACGAAAGAAAAAAAGAACCCGATGGGCACGTCTATGGGTACGTCTATGGGTACGTCGTTTGATCTTGCGGCTATGTATACACAAGAGGAAAAAAGTGTGCGTGGCGCGCGAAGAACAAAGCAAACACCTTCTAATAATAAGACAGTGAAAGCTACTTCGAAAATAAATCGAGATAGCTTGAAAACAAATACAAAGCAGTCTAATGCATCTGTTTTAAAAAAGACTTCGTCGAGAAAGACGAGCGTAGAAAAGCAAATTTTGCCGCCTAAAGAATCTTTGCGCGTGAGTGAAAAGAACGTAAAGACAACGCAAATGCGAAAGAAAAAAGCGGTAAAAATCATTTTCCTTGGCGGCGTAGGGGAAATTGGTAAAAACATGACGGCAATCGAATATGGCAATGATATTATTGTCGTAGATGCAGGCCTCACCTTCCCCAATAGCGAGGAAATGCCGGGGATTGATTCGGTTGTGCCCGACATCACGTATTTAGTTCAAAATAAAGATAGAATACGTGGCATAGTACTGACGCACGGCCATGAAGACCATATTGGCGGCATTCCCTATTTAATGAAGGAAATCAACGCGGATACGCCTATTTATGGCACAAAATTAACGTTGATGCTTACGGATAATAAGCTGCAAGAACATCGCATACAGAATACTATGCAACGCGTAGTAGTCGCAGGCGAGAAGGTTCGCCTTGGTGTTTTCGAAGTAGAATTTATCAACGTAAACCACTCTATTTCAGGGGCTTGCGCTTTGGCGATTCGCACGCCAAATGGGTTGATATATCACAGTGGCGATTTTAAAATCGATTTAACGCCCGTGGCAGGCGAGCCAATAGATTTAAAGCGCATTGCAGAGCTTGGTAATGAAGGCGTGCTTTTGTATATGAGCGAGTCCACGAACATTGAACGTCCGGGCTATACTATGAGCGAAACTGTAGTTGGCACGACGCTTGATCACCTTTTTTCTGAAAACGTCAATCGACGTGTGATTATTGCAACGTTTGCATCTAACGTGCATCGCTTGCAACAAATCATTGACTTGGCTGTTAAATATCGCCGTAAAGTGGCGTTGTCGGGGAGAAGCATGTTCAAGGTAGTGGAAGCGGCTGTAAAAATCGGCGAATTGAAAATCCCCGAAGGAGTCTTGATTGATATAGAAAAGACGAAAAATCTTTTTGATGGGGAGTTGTTGATTCTCTCCACTGGCTCGCAGGGTGAACCGATGAGTGCATTGACGCGTATGGCAATGGGTGATTTTAACAAAGTAACAATTGGCGAAAACGACACAATTGTTATTTCAGCAACGCCTATTCCCGGCAACGAAAAAATGATTTATCGCGTTATCAATAATTTATATAAAAAAGGTGCGCGTGTCATTTACGAAAGCTTGGAAAAAATCCACGTTTCAGGACACGCCTGTCAAGAAGAGCATAAGATTTTGCATTCACTGCTCAGGCCGAAATTTTTCATTCCCGTGCATGGCGAATATCGTCATTTAAAACGTCATGCACAATTGGCGGAAAGCATGGGCATGTCGGAAAGAAACATTTTAATCACCGAAATTGGCAACTGTGTTGAATTGATGGAAGATTCCTTGAAATTCGGCGAAAGTGTTCAAGCGGGTGCTCGCTTGATTGACGGCGAGGGCGTAGAGGAATACGGCACGAGTGAACTCGTAAAAGAACGTTTAAAAATGGCGGCAGACGGGGTGTTTACAGTGGCGTTGGCGACAACGGGCGATCACGTGATTAACGAACCTATTTTAGAGGCTCACGGCTGTGTATTAACGGGAAAGACGTCCATAGAAGAATTGCGCAGTGTAGTGCAACGTGCGGTAGACGCATATTCCTATGAGGACGGCAACAAAGAAGAATTGGCGTTATCGGTGCGTAAAGCGTTGAAAAATCATTTTTATAAAACGACCAAACAAGCACCCTTAATTGTCGTTTCTATTTTGGATATATAAATTAGGGCTATATTAGAAAGATTACGATAAAGACGAACGGAGAAAGGCACGCATGAAATACACGGCATCGCTCGTAAAATTGAATATTGACGAACGGATAGCGCAGCGTCGAGCAGAGGCTTTGGCGCGCGGCATTCCCGTAGCGGACGATGAAACCTTGAATTTCTTGCTTGTAATGCTTTCTGCCGTGCAGCCCAAACGCATTTTAGAGATAGGCACGGCGGTAGGGCTTTCGGGTGCGGCGATGTTGACGGTATGCCCTCAGGCGCGGTTGACCACCATGGAATTGGAGGAAGAGCGTTATTTAGAGGCGAAAAAGAACTTTTTTGAATTAGGCGTAGAATCACGCGTGACGGCGTATTTAGGAGATGCAGGCGAGATTTTGTCGATGATGGACGGGCAGTTCGATTTTGTCTTTTTGGACGGACCGAAAGCACAGTATGAGAAGTATCTTTTTGATTTAAAAAGGCTCATGCGAGAGGGGGCGATTTTATTTGCTGACGACGTATTGCTTTACGGCTGGGTGAGCGGAGAAGAACCTACGCCGCAAAAGCGGCATTCCATAGTAGATAAAATACGTTCTTATTTAGAGACGGTGACAGCGGATACAGATTTTGTCACGTCGGTATTGGACGTAGGGGACGGCGTTGCTTTGTCTGTGTATAACGGCGGAAAGCAGGCAACGAACAGTAAATAAGCAGAAGAAACAAAGGAGAATCAAATGAAAGCGGAACTCTTAGCGCCTGCCGGCAGTTATTCAAAATTTTTAACGGCGATGCATTTTGGCGCAGATGCGGTGTACGTAGGCGGTAAAAATTTTTCTTTGCGCACTTTTGCGGATAATTTTACGGCGGAGGAATTACGCTCCGCCGTTTTGCACGCACATAAATTGAATAAAAAGGTTTATGTAACGGCAAATATTTTAGCGCGAAACGCCGATTTTAAACAGCTTGAGGAGTATTTTCAATACTTGCAAGAAATTGGTGCGGATGCGGCGATTATCAGTGACCCAGGTGCGGTCTATTTGGCGAAAAAGGTAGCGCCAAAGCTTCCCATTCACCTTTCCACGCAGGCGAACACGACGAATAAATATTCTGTCAAATTTTGGCAAGAACAAGGAGTTTCTCGTGTGATTTTGGCTCGTGAGCTTTCCTTGGAAGAGATAGCGCAAATACATGAATTTGTGCCTGAAATGGAGTTGGAAGCATTTGTCCACGGCGCTATGTGCATATCGTATAGCGGCAGATGTTTGTTATCTGACTATTTAGACGGCAGATCTTCCAATCGCGGTGCATGTGTGCAATCTTGCAGATGGCGTTATGAAGTGCGCGCCTTGAATGCAACGAACGGGCAGTCGGAATGGCTGCCGATTGAGCAGGATGAAAAAGGCACGTATATTTTCAATAGCAAGGATTTGAACTTAATCGAGCATTTGGATAAAATGGAAAGCGCGGGCGTTAATTCCTTTAAGATAGAAGGACGAATGAAGAGCGGTTATTATCTGGCAACGGTGATTAATGCCTATCGTCGCGCTATGGACGGGCAGGAGCTTTTACAATCGCAAACAGAATTGAATAACGTAGCGCATCGTGATTATACCACGGCTTATGCGCTTGGAAAAAATAAAGAAACGGTGAATTATGCGGATAGCCAATCGAAAGGCGATTATACGTATATAGCGGACGTTATAGGGGGCGGCGAAAATTACGTTGTTGCAGAAATGCGTAATCGTTTTAAAAAAGGCGATGTGCTGGAAGTGCTTTCTCCCGATGAAAATTTTGGTAAGACTTTTACGGTGGAAGAATTACGCAATGCAAAAGGCGAAATTACGGATGACGCAAAGCTTGTGCAAGAACATTACACGATTGCTTGTCCGTATACGTTAAATAAAGGTGATTATTTGCGTCGAAAAATAAAACAGTGAACAGCTCTTTTTAATAATGGTTAATTTCCATGAATTAAAAAATGGAAAGGGCATGTACGCGTTGAAATAAAAAATGAATGGTTATAAAGGAGAAAAATATTATGAGAAAGACACAATTACAAAGATATGCAAAATTGCTGGCAAGAACAGGCTTAAACGTAAAGAAAGGTCAGACGGTGTTTATCGAAGCTGGATTGGATCAGCCTGAATTTGTAACGATGGTTGTGGAGGAATGTTATAAAGCAGGCGCAAGCGAGGTTTACGTAGATTGGAGCCATCAGCCCGTTCAAAAGTTAAGCTCGCAATACCGTTCTTTGGAATCCTTGTCTGAAATGAAGCCTTTTACGAAAGCAAAATGGGAATATAAAGCAGAAAAATATGCTTGCCGCCTTTGGATTGAATCGGAAGACCCCGATGGTATGAGCGGTATTGACCAAGAAAAAATGAGCAAAGCCCGTCAGGCAATCTATCCGCAGGTGAAACCCTATCGTGAAGCGCTTGAAAACCGTCATCAGTGGTGTATAGCCGCTGTTCCTGGGGTTGCATGGGCGAAAAAGGTATTTCCGCATTTGTCCGAACGTAAGGCAGTAGAAGAAATGTGGAAAGTTATTTTAAAAACGGCGCGCGCAGACGGCAGAAACCCGATTGCCGCATGGAAAGCGCACAATGCAGATTTGGAATCCCGTTGCACGTATTTGAACGGACTTGGGCTTAAATACGTAGAAATCAAAAGCTCTAACGGGACGAATTTAAAAGTAGAGTTAAATGAAGACGGTATTTTTGCAGCAGGCAATGAAAAGACGTTGCAGGGCCGTGTGTTCAACCCGAATATTCCCACCGAAGAAGTGTTCACTTCTCCCAAGGCAGGCTCTTGTGAGGGGATCGTTTATTCCACAAAACCGCTTTCTTTTATGGGTGAATTGATTGAAAACTTCTCCGTTCGTTTTGAAAACGGTAAAGTTGTAGAAGTGAAAGCGGAAAAGGGCGAAGAACTCTTAAAGAAGATGGTAACGATGGACGAGGGTGCAGGCAAGCTTGGTGAAGTGGCACTTATTCCTTACAATTCTCCCATCAGTGAATCGGGCGTTTTGTTCTACAATACGTTATTTGACGAAAATGCAAGCTGTCACTTGGCACTTGGCAGAGGATTCAACGAATGTTTGAAAGGCTTTGAAAAATTGACGAACGAAGAATGCAAAGAACACGGCATCAATGATAGTATGATTCACGTAGATTTCATGATTGGTGCAAAGGACACGGACATTGTCGGTGTAAAAGCGAACGGCGAAAGAGTACAGCTTTTCAAAGACGGAAATTGGGCTTTTTAATTGTAAATCCGTTTGAAACGTAAAAAATTACGTTATAAATATAGCGTAATAAAAAATTGAGGTGAACGTATGACGAAAATAGATATTTTCTCCGGCTTTTTGGGTGCAGGTAAAACAACGCTTATCAAAAAATTGATTCAAGAAGCTTATGCGGGGGAAAAAGTAGTTTTAATAGAAAACGAATTTGGTGAAATTGGCATTGACGGTGGTTTTTTACAAGAAGCAGGCATCAACATCACGGAGATGAATTCCGGCTGTATTTGTTGTTCGCTTGTAGGCGATTTTTCCAAAGCCTTAAAGCAGGTTTCGGCGCAGTATCAACCAGATAGAATTATTATCGAACCCTCTGGCGTAGGGAAACTCAGCGACGTAATCAAAGCTGTAGAAAATGCAAACTTGGACAATGCGGAATTAAATGCGTTCTGTACGGTTGTGGACGCGTCGAAATGCAAAATGTATATGAAAAATTTCGG
>SVHQ01000038.1 GCA_015055785.1 Clostridiales bacterium
GACCCCGATTGAAAAAGTCGGTTTGTACGTACCGGGCGGTACGGCGGCATACCCGTCCACTGTTTTAATGGATTCCATTCCTGCAAAAATAGCTGGCTGTAGAGAAATCGTTATGGTGACGCCTCCTGCGAAAAACGGCGGCGTAAATCCCAACATTCTTGCGGCGGCGAAAGTGGCAGGCGTGGATAGAATTTTTAAAGTAGGTGGGGCGCAAGCCGTGGCAGCATTGGCTTACGGTACGCAATCTATTCCCAAAGTAGATAAAATTGTAGGCCCGGGGAATGCATACGTTGCAGAAGCGAAAAAACAGGTATTCGGTAAAGTTTCCATTGACATGATTGCAGGTCCGAGTGAAATCCTCGTAGTGGCGGACGATAGCTGTAATGCTGAATTTGTAGCGGCGGATTTGTTGTCGCAGGCAGAACACGATAAAATGGCGAGTGCGGTGCTCGTAACCGATAGCGAAGCTTTTGCACAAAAGGTGTCGGCGGCTTTGGAAAGACAAATACCGCAATTGCTTCGCGCGGAGATTGCGAGAAAATCGATTGACGATAACGGCAAGATTATCGTAGCGCAGACCTTGGACGTAGCAATTGATATCGCCAACGAAATAGCCCCCGAACATTTAGAGCTTTGTATAGACAAGCCTTTTGAATATTTAGACAAAATCAAGCATGCAGGGTCGGTGTTCTTGGGTAAATATTGCCCTGAGGCACTTGGGGACTATTTTGCAGGCCCGAACCACACGTTGCCGACGAGCGGTACGGCGAAATTCTCTTCGCCTTTGTCCGTTGATGATTTTGTGAAAAAGACGCAGTTTTCCTATTACACGGAAGAAGCGCTTGAAAAGGTGGCGCAAAAGATAGCCGTGTTTGCGAATAAGGAAGGATTGCAAGCGCACGCTAAGAGCGCGACCATTCGTTTTGAAAAGGAATAAATTCTCCTATATTTTCAAGGAATAAGGTAGAAAATCAAGGAAAAACCATGAGTAGATTTTTTTCGAATAAATATGCGGCATTGACGCCGTACGTACCTGGGGAACAACCCAAGGATATGCAATACGTAAAATTGAATACGAACGAATCTCCCTTCGCGCCGCCTGCATCTGTTGTAGAAGCGGTGAAAAACGAAGTGGGGAAATTACAATTATATTCCGACCCTGAAAACACCGCTTTAACGGAAAAAGCGGCGAACGTATGGGGGGTAAAAAAATCACAAATTTTGTTTACGAACGGTTCGGACGAAATTTTAAATTTTGCATTTATGGCATTTTGCGATAAGCTGCATCCAATCGTATTTCCTGACATCACGTACGGATTTTATTCGGTGTTTGCCGATTTAAACGGTGTTCCATACGAAAAAATTCCTTTAAAAGAGGATTTTTCGGTGGATTATCGTGATTATATGAGCATTGGTAAAAATATAGTAATTGCCAATCCCAATGCACCGACAGGGCTGGCAATGCCCCGTGCGCAAATTGAAGAAATTTTAAAATCCAACCCCGATAACGTAGTGATTATCGACGAAGCGTACGTGGATTTCGGCGGCGAAAGCTGTGTGCCGTTGATTGATAAATATGAGAATTTATTGGTAACGCAGACCTTTTCCAAATCCCGAAGTCTTGCAGGTGCGCGTTTGGGGGTCGGCTTTGCTTGTGAGAAGTTAATAGCGGATTTAAATACCATCAAATATTCCACCAATCCTTACAACGTAAACCGTATGACGGCGGCGGCTGGATATGCGGCGCTTTGTGAAGAGGAATGGTTTGAAAACAATCGAAATAAAATACTTGAAAACAGAGCCTACGTTGCGTCGGCTATGAAAGAGTTGGGCTTTGAAGTGTTGGATTCTAATACAAATTTCGTGTTTGTTCGTTCGGATAAAATAAGCGGTGAAAGCTTGTACGAGCAGTTGAAAGCACGCGGTGTTTTGGTTCGACATTTTAGAGGAGAAAGAATTAAGGAGTTTAACCGAATCACCATTGGCACGAGAGAACAAATGGACGTGCTTTTAAAGAGAGTAAGAGAAATTTTACAAGAGGAATGAGAATGAGAGAAGCGGAAATCATCAGAAAAACAGGAGAAACGGACATCGCCTTAAAATTATTATTAGACGGAAAAGGCGCAAGTAAAATAAACAGCGGTTGCGGCTTTCTTGATCATATGCTGACGTTGTTTGCAAAGCACGCTGGCTATGATTTATGCGTAACATGCAAAGGTGACGTTGAGGTGGATTATCACCATACGACAGAGGATGTCGGTATTGCGCTTGGTAAAGCTTTTTTTGAGGCTCTTGGTGATAAAAAGGGTATCACTCGTTATGGCGATATTATTTTACCCATGGATGAAACGTTGATAATGGCAGCGGTAGATATTTCCGGCAGAGATTACGCTTCTTTGCGTTTGGATATTCCAGCGGAGAAAGTAGGCGATTTTGACACTGAGCTTTGCGAAGAATTTTGGTTGGCGTTTGTACGTGAGGCGAAATTGACGCTGCACGTGACGCAGCTTGCAGGAAAAAATGCGCACCATATCATTGAAGGTGTGTTTAAAGCGGTTGCAAGAGCGTTGGGGCAAGCGACAAAAATCGATGTAAATCGAGCAAATGAAATTCCCTCGACGAAAGGGGTATTATAAATATGATAGCAATATTGGATTATGGCGTAGGGAATTTATTTTCCTTATATTCTTCCTTGCAAAGAGTGGGCGCGGAAGGGATAATTACGTCTGATAGAGAAGTGATTCGAAAGGCGGATAAAATTATTCTGCCTGGCGTAGGAGCTTTTGAGGACGCAGCGAAAAAACTGCGCGAATCGGGTTTAGATGAAGTGTTACGCGAGGAAATAAAAAAGGGCAAATATCTTATGGGTATATGTTTGGGTATGCAGCTTTTGTTTGAAAAGAGTTATGAATACGGCGAACATGACGGTTTAGGACTTTTAAAAGGCAGTATTGTGCCGATGAAAGGGCGCATTGATGAAAGTTTAAAAATCCCGCATATTGGTTGGAATCAATTGCATTTCGAGCGTCCTCATTTCTTGTTTCAGGATTGCAAAGAGGGGGATTACGTCTATTTCGTACATTCCTATTATGCAGTGGATTGCCAAGACAGCCTTTTGTCCACCACCGATTACGGTGTAAAAATGACTGCCGCGGTAGGCAAAGACAACGTATTAGGTTGTCAGTTTCATCCAGAAAAAAGCGGTGAAGTTGGGTTAAAAATTTTACGTGCATTTTGCGAATATAATAATTAAGGCAACTATAACAATGAAGCGGAGAGAGAAATGAATATTTTTCCTGCAATAGATTTATTTGATAAAAAAGCGGTACGATTATATAAAGGCGATTATGCACAGATGACGGTGTATAGCGAAAATCCCGTTGCTGTAGCAAAAGATTTTGAAAATAAAGGTGCAAAATATATCCACGTAGTCGATTTGGAAGGGGCGAAAAAGGGTTCACCTGCCCATTTGGACGTAGTGAAAAAAATTGCCGAGGAAACGAATTTATTTATTGAGATTGGCGGCGGTATTCGAGATATGCAAACAGTGGAAGAATACTTATCCGTTGGTGCAAACCGTATTATTTTGGGTACGGCGGCGGTCACCGACGAAGCTTTTTTAAAAGCCGCGTTGCATAAATACGGTGAAAAGATAGCGGTTGGGGCGGATATAGCCGACGGACATATCGCCATCAAAGGCTGGATAGAAAAATCAGAATATACAACGGACGCATTCTTTGAAAAAATGCAATCGCTTGGCGTAAAAACGGTGATTTGCACCGATATTTCCAAAGACGGTGCGATGAAAGGTACAAATAGAGCGTTATACAAACAGCTTAGCGAGAAATATACGATTAATATCGTTGCCTCGGGCGGCGTATCGACAATCGAGGATGTTAAAGCTCTGGCAGAAATGGGCGTTTACGGCGCGATTATTGGAAAAGCGTATTATATCGGCGCGATTGAATTAAAAGAAGCGATTGAGGTGGCGAAATGATAACGAAGCGCATCATTCCTTGCTTAGACGTAAAGGACGGCAAGGTGGTGAAAGGGGTCAATTTTGCAGGATTGAAAGAAGTGGCTTCTCCTGTGGATTTGGCAAAATTTTATTCAGAAAACGGAGCGGATGAGCTTGTTTTTTATGATATAACGGCGTCAGCGGAAGGTCGAGCCTTATTCACGGACATTTTAAGGGAAGTTGGGAAGAGCGTCTTTATTCCTTTGACGGTGGGCGGCGGTATACGTACGACGGGCGATTTCGAACGCGTACTTGCCTGCGGCGCGGATAAAGTAAGCGTCAATTCCGGGGCGATATCCAATCGCGAACTGATAAAGGAAGCCGCACAAAAATACGGCGATCAGTGCGTGGTGATTTCTGCGGATATCAAGCGTGTCAACGGAGAATTTCACGTGTTTGCAAAGGGCGGCAGAGAAGATACGGGCATGGAAGCCATTGAATGGATAAAAAGATGCGTAGGCGAAGGCGCAGGGGAAGTGGTGGTGAATTCCATGGATACCGACGGCGTAAAAAAGGGCTTTGACATTCCGTTGTTAAAGCTTGTTTGTCAGGCGGTGGAAGTACCCGTCATTGCATCGGGCGGAGCAGGCAGTTCGCAAGATTTTGTAACGTTATTTAAAGAAATACCCACGATAGATGCAGGGCTTGCGGCATCCGTGTTCCATTTTGGTGAAATATCCATAAAAGAATTGAAAAAGACCTTGGCGGACAACAATATATCCGTGAGAAAGTAAGGGATAGGAGAGAAATTATGATTAAGATAGAAGAATTAAAATTTGATAAAGACGGGTTGATTCCTGCAATCGTTGTGGACGTGATTAAAAAAGACGTATTGACGGTTGCGTATATGAACAAGGAAAGCTTGGAAATCACCATGAAAGAGGGACGCACCTGTTTTTGGAGTAGAAGCCGTCAAGAATTATGGCGCAAAGGAGAAACGAGCGGCAACGTGCAACGCGTAGTTTCGATTACGGCGGATTGTGATAAGGACGCATTGGTTGTCAAGGTAGAAAAGGCGGGGCCTGCTTGCCACACGGGCGCAGAAAGCTGCTTTTTCAATCCTGTATATATCGATGAGGAGAAATCGGAATTTAGCTTGCAAGGCTTGTACGAATTGTTAGAGGGCAGAAATAAAGAACGCCCTGAAGGTTCGTACACCACCTATCTTTTCGAAAAGGGCACGGATAAGATTTTGAAAAAGGTTGGGGAAGAGTGTACGGAAGTCATCATTGCAGGCAAAGCGGATGATAAAAAGGAAACGATATATGAAATTGCAGACCTTGCCTATCATGTGATGGTGCTGATGGTACAGATGGGCATTTCCGTAGAGGACGTGCATAAAGAGCTTGCTTCTCGTCACGTGATCGACCATAAAGTAAAGCAAGAAAAAATGACGAAATAAAATTTATTATAGAAAAAAACACCGCTTGGCTAAAATATGTGTCAAAGCGGTGTTTCTATTTTGAATATTATGGCTAAAATTAAGATTGTCGCTGCGCGAGAATTTTCCCCGTTTGCGCATTGATGAGGAAAGCATTCACCTTTCCACTTCGCTCGATAATGCCGAGATAATAATAGGGTGCGTCCTCGTAAATTAAACGCAGATAGATTTCCCCTGCAAAACCGTATTTATCCGTTAAAGATGCAAATAAATTTTTTTCAACAAGCTGTACAGTGTTTAATATTTCTTTGGGGGAAATGGTGTCAGCTTTTAAAACGGAAAGGGCGGTTAATTGCATGCTCGATTCCCCATATTTAATTTCGCAGGTTATTTCAGTGCAAGAGGATATATCTAACGAGCAGGAATAATAGTATTCCGCCTTGACGTTGTCGTAAGACATTTCGCCGCCGTAATTTTTTTCATTGACCGTAAAAGAAAGATTGCAAATTTTATCGCCAGAGGGTGCGGTGAGATACACTTCTGTGCGCTTAGAAACTTCTTTGGGGATTCCGTCAGCCACGTAAGGCGTTTCTTTTGCTACGGAATAAATGCGCAAAGAAATGTCTTCTGTTTGAGCAAGAAATATATTATTTCGAAGCTCGGAAACGTATTGAAAATAATCGATTTTCTTTTCACACGCAGAGAGGAAAAAACCAAATACGCATAGCGAAAAGAAAGTAACGGCATAACACAAACAGCGCATCGCATGTAAGAAACGAGAATTTTGATGATTGTTGCTTTTCATACTCCTATTATATTAAAAAAAGTTTGCAAACAGACCAACAAATTTCTTTTATACAGTTGATTTTTTGTTTTTTATATGTTAAAATAATATAAATAAAATGGGAGGGAAGATAAATGAGCGTTGACAAAGTCATTCTCAAGGCTGTTTTAAATACGCTTGCAGCAATCGCGGCACTTTTTGTGTTCTTGTTTTCTGCGTTGATTATTTTCTATCCTTCCACGATGATGAAGTTCACGTACGATATGGGCATGGACGCGGCGAGCATATCTTACGCGAAACGCGAATACAAGCGCACGAGTGAGATTTACTATATTGCCCGCGCGACGGAAACAGCAATAGGGCTTGGCGATGCAGAGAAAATTCTTTCTTGCGGTGAAATATTTATTGCAGATGAAGACTTTGCTTCGTATTGTGCGGAGATAAATGCAAACAAGCCTGAAAATACCAAGGGCGGCTATGAACAGTATATTTACGGGCAGGTTTGTGTGTCCGAATATGCGCTCGGCAAAAAGACGGAGGCGGTAGAACGTGCCTTTGGGTATATAGGTGACGCCTTTCCTGTGCAAAACGCCGTTGCGGCGGTGTTGATTAGCGCGTTAGTGAAAGGTGATATTCAAACGGTAGAATTGATTAAGGGAAAAATGGAACAATTGCAAGTGGCAAACTTGTCGGAAGCAGACAAGGCATATTATGCTGAAATTCTTGCATTGATTAATTTGGAAATGGATGAGCTTTCCGCGTAAGAGTGGTGGGCTGTCCATTTCTGCTTATATAAGGAAAAATTTTTAGTTTATACATACTATAAAAACAAGGAGAAAGAGCATGAGTAGCAAGATTGTAAAAGAAGGATTGACATTTGACGATGTGCTTTTAATTCCGCAGGCATCTGACGTTTTGCCTGCACAGGTGGATTTAAAAACCAAGTTAACAGATAAGATTTGTTTGAATTTACCGTTGTTGAGTGCTGCAATGGACACAGTAACGGAAAGCCGCATGGCAATTGCTATGGCGCGTGAAGGAGGTATGGGCATTATACATAAAAATATGTCCATTGAAGAACAAGCGTTGCATGTAGATAAAGTAAAACGCAGTGAACATGGTGTTATAACTGATCCGTTCTTCCTTGCTCCGAACAATCTTGTAAGAGAAGCGGTTGCGCTTATGGAAAAATACCGCATTAGCGGTGTTCCCATTACAAAGAATGGTAAATTGGTAGGCATCCTCACCAACCGTGATTTGCGTTTTGAAAACAATTACGATCAACCCATTTCCAACATTATGACGAAGCGTGGGCTTGTCACTGCACCTGTTGGAACGTCTTTGGATGAGGCTCAAAAAATCCTTGGAAAACACAGAATTGAAAAATTGCCTATCGTAGATGAAAATGGTTATTTGAAAGGTTTGATTACGATTAAAGATATCGAAAAATCCATTCAATATCCCAATTCTGCACGTGATGAAAACGGTAGATTGTTGGTCGGTGCGGCGGTTGGTACGGCGGCAAACACGATGGATCGTATCGCGGCTTTGGTAGAAGCGCGTGCGGACGTAATTGCCATTGATACGGCACACGGTCATTCCGCAGGCGTGTTAAAGAAAGTGGAAGAAATTAAAGCGAAGTTCCCTAATATCACGTTAATCGCCGGAAACGTAGCGACGGCAAAAGCTACAGAAGCTTTACTGAAATCGGGTGCAGACGTTGTAAAAGTAGGTATTGGTCCTGGTTCTATTTGTACGACGCGTGTAGTTGCTGGTATTGGCGTACCGCAGTTGACTGCGGTTATGGATTGTGCGGAAGCGGCTGATAAACTCGGTAAGCGTGTTATTGCAGACGGCGGTATAAAATACAGCGGCGACATTGTCAAAGCATTGGCGGCTGGCGGTAGTGCTGTTATGGTCGGCTCGCTTTTGGCTGGTACGTTGGAAAGCCCGGGCGAAGTGGAATTGTATCAAGGCAGAAGCTATAAAGTATATCGCGGCATGGGCTCTTTGGGCGCAATGGCGGCAGGAAGCAACGATAGATATTTCCAAGAAGGCGAAAAGAAATTCGTTCCCGAAGGCGTGGAAGGCCGTGTGCCTTACCGTGGCAGCGTAGCGGAAGTTATTTATCAAATGAAAGGCGGATTGCGCGCTGGTATGGGATATTGCGGGAAGCATACGGTGGAAGAACTTCGTACGAGTTCGGAATTTGTTCGTATCACGAATGCGAGCCTTATTGAAAGCCATCCTCACGATATTTCTATCAGCAAGGAAGCACCTAATTACACGCAACATTAATTTTTGCGCAGTTTATGCAATAAAGAGGTCTATATGGATATTGTATGTCTTGATATGGAAGGTGTATTGGTTCCGGAAATTTGGATTGCATTTGCGGAAGCGAGCGGTATTCCCCAGTTAAAACGCACGACGCGAGATGAACCCGATTATGATAAATTGATGCGTTGGAGATTGGAGATTTTAAAGGAGCACAATCTTGGGCTTCGTGAAATCCAAGCGATTATTGAAAAAATCGAACCCATGGAAGGCGCGAAGGAATTTTTAGATAAATTGCGTACGCGCACACAAGTGTTAATTCTCAGTGATACGTTTACACAGTTTGGTATGCCGCTTATGAAAAAGCTCGGTTATCCTACTTTACTTTGCAACACGTTAGAAGTGGCGGAAAATGGGGAAATTACAGGCTTTAAAATGCGTGTAGAAAACTCTAAATATACCACAGTGAAAGCATTACAATCGATGGGCTATCAAACGATTGCGGCAGGGGATAGCTATAACGATTTAGGTATGATACGTGCGAGCAAAGCAGGATTCTTATTTAAGAGCACGGATAAAATAAAAGCCGATAATCCCGATTTGCCTGCGTACGAAACGTATGACGAATTGTTGATGGCTATTGAGAATACATTAGAAAACTAAGGAGAAAAAAGAATATGGAAAATAATAAACGCCCCGAATCTATGGCACGTATTAATACGAAATCACTTGCTGATGCATTTATAAAAGAGCAAGTTGCGGAAATTCAAGCCCAAGTGGGCAATAAGAAAGTTTTGTTGGCATTATCAGGCGGTGTCGATTCATCTGTTGTGGCGGCGCTCTTGATTAAGGCGATTGGTAAACAGCTCGTTTGCGTGCACGTAAATCATGGTTTAATGCGCAAAGGTGAAAGTGAACAAGTGGTGGAAGTATTTAAAAACCAATTGGATGCCAACCTTATTTACGTGGATGCCACCGAACGGTTCTTGTCTTTGCTGAAAGGCGTAGAAGAACCCGAAAGGAAGCGTAAAATTATCGGTGGTGAATTTATCAAAGTATTTGATGAAGAAGCAAGCAAATTGCAAGGGATTGAATTTTTGGCGCAAGGCACAATTTATCCCGATATTCTTGAAAGTGACGGCGTAAAAGCGCATCATAACGTAGGCGGTTTGCCTGAGGATATGCAGTTTGAATTGGTAGAACCTTTGAAATTCTTATATAAAGACGAAGTGCGTATTGTAGGCAGTGCATTGGGCCTTCCTGATGACATGGTATATCGTCAGCCGTTCCCTGGTCCTGGCCTTGGCGTGCGTTGTCTTGGTGAAATTACGAGAGATAGATTGGAAGCGGTTCGTGAATCGGATGCAATTTTGCGTGAAGAATTTGCAAAGGCGGGTTTGGAGGGCAAGGTATGGCAATATTTTACGGCTGTGCCTGATTTTAAATCGGTAGGAGTAAAGAATGGTAAGCGCACGTATGCATATCCCGTTATTATCCGCGCGGTGAACACGGTGGATGCTATGAGTGCAACTATTGAAGAAATTCCGTATACTTTGCTGCATAAGATTACGCAAAGAATTACGACGGAGGTGGAAAACGTAAACCGTGTGTTGTACGATTTAACGCCGAAACCTTGCGGAACAATCGAATGGGAATAATCAACGAAATCGCGCAATGCCTTATAAACAGCGGATTTTTGGTTTTCAAAAACGGAAAATGATACCGTTTTGATACCTTTTGATTATCCTGATACAATAAAATAGGAGAAAAGCCTCTCTTATTTGAACGCTTAAAGTTCAAGTAAGAGGGGCTTTTTGTATGCAAATTATGTATCAATTAGGTTGCTTTCGGTTTGGAAAATATGCTTCCAGCCAAGCGACGTATTCTTCGGCTGTGATGTTCCCTTCGGTACATTCGTCGCGCATAGTGAGGGCTTTGTATTTCCAAGTCTTAAACTCTTTTTCTTTGAGTTGTTTGGAACGCACGCGCGCTGCGTAACGCTTGTAGTATTTACTGTATATCCGCAGGGCAGGATTTTCATTGGCTTTCGCTTTGTAATTTTCCTGCGCTGCAAGCTCTTGGCAGGTGCGAGTTTGTCCGTCTAAAATACGCGTGCAATAGTTGGTGTCGTAATTTCCTTTCATAATAAAGTATCTGCCGCAACGTTTGCATTTGCGCATTTTAATGTCTAATTCCAACATTTTTGAAAATTCAAGTTCCAACATTTCCAAAATACTGGAACATTCATAAGATACGGAAAATTTATAGGGGATTTTGAATATCACGTCGGGCGGATCGTTTTTGAAATATTTTTTTATAAATTCATTGTACTCGCACGATGAAGTATTAAAATCTGTATTTAATCGATTTAGGATGTAATCGGAATCATCGCAGGATATAATAGAAAAATTTTCTCGCCGTTCATAGGAAGTTGTTGAGTGAGGGTGTGTTGCAACATACAGCTTATAGCGTTCTACCGAAGTTAAATGCCCAAGCACAGACGGGTAAAATTCGGGGTCGAAACAAAATTCTAATTTTTCTTGAAAATCTTTTTGAAGGAAAAGAAGATAGCGCAGGTATCTTGCTATCGATTTTTCGTTGACGGTTAAAAATAACGGCGTAAAAATAGCGGTGTATAAGGAAAGGTAGAAAAAGCTGTTTCCGAGCTCATTTATACGTCATTTATTATTAGCAAGGAAAAACGTACTGGCGACGGCGCTGTGATTGATTTGGTCGGCAGAGATCAGCCTGATCAAAAACTGTATTTGAAGCGAAGCCCAGAGACACTTTTATGGGAACTTGAAAAAGCAGAGAACGAACTATGGGTTGAACCGAGCGATCCTTTACTGGATGAGATTTCACGATTGCTTTCAGCGGAGAATCCTATTTGGCAAGGAACGCCGACGGAGCTTTCCGTTTTGCTTGGGGGAGAAATAAAACCGAACGTTTTGACGATGAAATTAAATATCAACGCTGGGCGGTTACAGAAGGAGTATGGCATTTTATATAAACATACGAGAGGGCATACGGGAAGAAAAATACAACTAGTTTTAGAAGAAAAATAGGGCTGTGTGACGGTCTGCGACGGTCGCGACGGTGTTTTGGACAGGTATCTAAAATACCGTCGCAATCGACGCGCATCGACGCGTAAAGGGTGATTTTAGGTCTAGAACGCATGCATAGCACCGCGAAATTGTGTGGAAACACGCGGAGTATAGCGATTCACAGCACCAAGCAGT
>SVHQ01000039.1 GCA_015055785.1 Clostridiales bacterium
TTCGGTGATTTCCGTGTTTTCTACCGTGTACTTCTGCGTGCCTACCGTTACACCGTCCGCAACGAAGGTCACTGTATATTCAATCGCCGTATACACTGCATTTACCGTTACGTTACCGTCCAACTCGTACGTTGCCCATGCGCCCGTATAACCTGCCTTTGTAGGAACGGTAGGTTCGGTAATACTTTCCGCGCCTTCTTCGTATGTAACCGTCTGCACCGTCGTTCCGTCTGCAACGAAAGTCACAGTATACGTTTCCGGTACAGAGGGGCTCGAAGATTCGGGCGGGGTCGAAGTTTCACCGCCAAATATCGCGCAGGACGTTGCCATACCAAGCATACCAAACGCCATTAAGGTTGCTAAAAATAATGTCCATTTCTTCTTCATGTTTTTTCTCCCTTGAAGATTTTTTTATTTTTTTGAAAAACACTTTTCGTCTTTCATATTTACATTTTTCTATTTCCCCTCTGCCGACCGTTGGACGTTTCTTTTTCCAAACGGCCGACCGATTCGGAAAAAAGATTAATAAGGTATTACGTAAGTTGCCTCCCCGGGTTTATGTTTTAAGGTCAACTTACCGCCCTTTTCCAGCTTGACTATCGATCTTTCGCCTTTTACAAATTTCACCACGTGGGTGTACTCTTCGTCAAAGGTAAGTACGGTCGTCTGATACGCTTTACTTCCCTTATTGGCGGGATCGACGACGTTTTGAACCATATACATATAGTTCTGCTTTTCATCGTCATATAATTCCGTAACTAAAGCCACTTCTTTGTTGATACCTACTTCCTTCAACGCTGTGAATTTCGCCGTATCCAAAGTCCGAAGCGCGTGCATCGAATTAAAGACCGTCGGCGTCTTCATATATACCTTACTGGTGGTATAGTCGAAATTCAAGATCGTGGGAGCGAGTTTTTGTTCCTCCGCCATAATCTTTTTCATCCAGTGGTAGATATTCGTCTTTTCACCGTACCACGTAAGGAACGAGTTTCCGTCAATGAAATGCTCGGTATTGTTGTCCGATTTTGTCCAGTAGGTGAAATAAGACATCTGCTTGATGCCGAAGCCCACCGACATATTGTTCAGCCAGTACAGATCCGCCTCAGAAAGTCTCCTCGGATTAGACTGGCCGTCCGTCTGCCCATATGTCTGAGAAACAAAATAGAATTCCGCATTATATTCCTTTGCGAGCTTTGAAACCAGCTGCATGCCGAGGATATAATAGTTATCGACCGAATCCGCGCTCTTTAATGGATACTGATCGTACTGAATATAGTCCGCGCCCGTAGCTTCCATGAACATACGGATATATTTTTCATAACGGAAAAATTTTTTCTCTTCCAGAGTCATTCCATCGCCTTCGTCTTCCTCCAAAGGCGGACAGAGCTTGTCAAGAAGACCGACACTCATTGCTGAAGAAATAGGGTTGAGGTTGTACTGAATAAAGCAATCGGGGTTAACGCGTTTGATTGAGCGATATACTTCTCCGTAGTTTGTCGCGTGGTAGAAGAAGGGTTCGTCGCCGAGCATAACTCCGTAAAAAGCCTCGTGGTCTTTATAAGGCGCCATATACTCTGCAATCTTTGCGTCAAGCTCTGCTTCTGTAGCAAACTGCTTCCCCTCTCCGATCAGCCCCGCCTCATCTAAAATCGTGCCGTCTTTGATCTTTTCCTCGATCTGTTCCTCCGTTCCGAAACTGGGTTTGGAAAGCGCTTGTATCCGCGTATCCAAAACAATTACTTTGTCCATTCCCGCTTCCACAGCCATGTCTAACGCCTTTTTTGTCTCGCTTGTTTCATAATCTTGACCGTAATACGCGGCTACGGCTTGTGGGAAATAAATCGTCATTCCCGCGTTCTTGTATTCTTTGATCCGTTCTACCGTACGAAAATCCTCTCCTGCGGTATATTTTACGTTATCGATATACCAAGTCCCGTCGGACGCCGCAGAATAGCCGTAAAAATCGTATTGCAGTGTTGAATCGGAATAATCGGGAGCCTCTGCTTCTTCCTTGCCGCAACCGCCAAAAGAAACAGAAACAACAGAAATCATAGATAATAAAATCGCTAAAAATTTCTTTTTCATCTTCATTCTCCTTTATGCACCCAACACCTCGGCAACCTTGTCGATTACGTTGATATCGCTAACGTTTTCATACACGGCGTAAACCTTATCCAACGTAATCGCCGTATTGTATCTGCCGTACATCACAATATTACCGCTGATATAATCCGCCGTTATCCAACTTCCCCCGAAGACCTGCGTGTATTCCCAAACTGTCTCAGCCGTATCCAAATTGATCAACAGAATTTCCAATTCTATCCTGCCTACGATCGCATTCTTAATCCCGATTACGTATCTGTAACGCACGCCGTCCTCTAATCCGTTAATGGAAATAGGCGCGCTATCATCAGGGCTACCAAAATGCCCCAATCTTCCGTCCGCATCAGGGCGAGTATATTCCATCTTGTTGGGCCCAAGGAATGTAACACGACTACCGTCATAATTGCTGATCGATTCGCCGTTGCGCTCTACCATACCCGTATGCACGTAAATACCCGCCAAGCCGTCAACAATCGACGATGTAACGTCCTTTGCAAAGAAACAAAGCTGAGGAATATTTTTACCTGTAAAATCTACAACCACATAGGTACCCGTACCGTAATTCCCATTGTATGCGATATACGGAACATCATCGTTTT
Source organism: Clostridiales bacterium (assembly GCA_015055785.1). The sequence continues at coordinate 2,703 of SVHQ01000039.1, forward strand.
TGATATTATCCCAGTAGCCTTCGTAGATACCGCCGTTTAATGTTGCACGCATATCCGCCGTAATCGACTGATAACCGTATGCCGTCATATTGTTTTGTGTCATAAACGCCTGCGCATCGTCCGCTAACATAGCTTGTTGATTGTCTATAATCAATGCAATATCGTCAATATATACGCATTCGTCCTTTGCAAAGGGGGCATCACCCGATAACGCAATCGCCAACGAGTAATTTCCTGAACGATAGGTTTCATAATTTTTCATACATAAATCACGCGAAACCGTCAAAGTCGTCCACATCATTGCAGAAATAGAGCCTGTATAATCCTTTTTAAGTGTTTTACTTTCTGGATAGGACAGATTGAAATCCACCGCTTTCTCCGAATAAACCTTGAAAGTGATACCCTGTACCTTTCTTGAAAGGAATACGAACTCCATAAAGCTCTTCGAAAGGTATACAGTAATTTTACCGTCTTTACCTGTCTTCGTGTAATATTGAATACTTTGGCTACCTTCGGTAACATAATTGACGTCGGTGTTTATCTTCACCCCGTTGTCCCCGAACGCCATAATCGCTCCCTCGTTTTCAAGGAAGTCCTCCGCTAACGGGTTTTCCAGATCATACAGAACGCGAACGGTAACCGAGCTTCCTCGTATATCATCCTGACGAGGATCGAAGAACAAGCGATACGTGCCGCTCTTGGTGTATCGGAAACTGCCGTCCGCCGCAATCTCTACGAGCTCGCCATCGGGATCGGTTACCTTAAACTCATAATCCGTCAAGGGTATATTGATATAATCCGCCATGTTAGCCGTACTGTTCAGCTCGTAATTTGCTTTATAGTTATCCTTAAATTCCGCCGCCTCGTCCAACTCGTAAATATCGTCAATACCCGTAATCGGCAGATAAACTTTGTCAAATTCCGTTTTAAGACCGTATCTTCCGTATAAAACGATACTCCCCTTGAAATAATCAACCAAATTAAGATACGTATTCCCCTTTCCGTCGTCGCCCGCGCCGCCGCTAAAATACGTGCCGATCGCTTTTGTCAAATCAAACACTCTTTCGCCCGTTGTCAGGTTGACCAACAAAATACGCGCAGTAATCGAGTTTACTCTTGCGTTCTCAATACCGATTATATACCGATACGAATCGCCGTCATTTAAGAGATTATATCCCATAGGACAAGGCTCCGCCAATGATCCAAGCGCCAACATTCTGCCGCGATTGTCAAATTCTGCATAGCTTGCCTTGTTCGGTCCAAAAATCGTCAAACGACTTGCGTCTAATTCAGACCATAATTTCCCACTGTTCAAGCTGGTACCGTTAGAGAACAAAATACCATTCTTACCGTCAGTGAAACTGGACGTTGCCCCATCGCAAAAGAAAGCAACCTGCGGAAGATTTTTACCTGTAAAATCTACCATGGCATACGTATTTGCACCGTAACCGTCGCTCCCCGCTACTCCGTTAAATGCAATGTAAGGCACATTGTCATATAAAAAGTTGTTGTTATAATACCCTGCATCTAAGGATACTTTACCATCGGGCGATACAAACGTATGATCATGAACGGTAATACCGTTTTCTGTCATCCACTCCTGCGCGCCGTCCGCAAGTATCTGCCGAGCTCGTACACTGATTTTTTGATCCGCAAACAGCTCTTGCCCGTCCTTCGTTCTAATCGCAAATGTAAAAATGTGGTCGCCTTCATTTTCAAAGGTATAAGAGGACTGTTCCGCCACGTCCGTTTTTACGCCGTCATGCTGTACCGATTTCACAAAGAAATCGTAATCGTAATACGAGTTCACCAAAAGGTTAAGATTTCTCTTAAACAGATTGAATTCCATCGTTTCACCTGCACGGTAAACGAGCGTTGGACGAGAATATTGCCACGTCACCGTGGGAACAACCACCGAAATCTTTGTGGAAATCGTTCCCTTGAGTTTCCCCGAATTTACCGTATACGTCAACGTATAACGGCCAGGCTTATCCGTGGTCCATTGTCCCAACATTTTTAAATCGCGCTCCATACCCGTTTCGTCAAATGTCAAAATCGCCGTATAGTCGTCGGTCAAATTCGGATCGATATATTCATCAAGCATGATCGGTTCGCCGAGCACCACTTCTTCTAAGTATCCCTCATTGAACATAAGTTCCGATTTAGACGAACAAGACGCTGCCAACGCCATGACAATAAAGGTCATACACGCCAACAATGTCAACAAAATTTTTTTCATGCCGTCACTCCTTATAAGGTAATATTATAATTCCGTCGCTGCAATACAGCTTGATTTCCAGTTTGCCGTTTTCCAAAGCAACGGTTTGCCATTTTCCATTTTGGTAAACATCAACAACATTATATTTTTTATCGAAGGTCAATACCGTAAGCTGTTTTTCCTTCTTATATTTCTTTTTGTATCGTTGAATATCCGTCGTATTGACGGCGCAATACATATACTGTTTTTTCTTTTTATCGTATAGCTCCGAAATCAATACAATCTCTTTATCCGTCTTAACGTCCGTAATTTCGGACAATTCGCCACCGCGCGCCATTTCCAAGTACGTCGGCGTAGTACAGAAAGGAGTTTTCACGAAAAATGCGTTCGCTCGATACTCGAACTCCCACAAAAGCGGAGCAAGCGCCGTAATCTCTCTATTGATCTTCTGTACATGATAATACGTCCTGGTCTTTTCGCCGCTGCGATTCATCATCGCCTTGCCGTCAGGGAAAAATTCCCCATCCGTTCGGTTCACCTGCTTGGTCCAGTAAGTAAAGTAGGAATACTGCTTTACGCCAAAACTTATCAAAACATTCTTTTGATATTGCAACTCAAGCTCGTTGGGCATTCTATGATAAATCTTGCCGAGGCTGTTCGTCGCAAAGGATTGCATAACGATATGCATTTCCTTGCCGTATTTTTTACATATCCTTGCTACGCACTCCAAACCAGCAAAATAGTATCTGCCGATATGCGCTTTATCGGGGGATTTATAGAAAGGATAGGTATCCATCATAATATGATCCGCCCCCGATTCCTCCAAAAACATAGTCAAATAATTTTCATAGCACTCAATCATATTCTTGCCCAAAGGAGGACAAATTTGATAGGCTAATCCAGGAACAATCAACGGATTCAAATTACAATGTACAAAAACGCCGCTATCCACTCTTGCAATGGATCTGAACAGTTCGCCAACGGTTTTCAAATACGGCCAAAACGGCTCGTCGCGGAGCTGCACGCCGTAAAATCCTTTTTGGTGACGGTAATCCTTGATACAATTTCCAATGAAATCGTCCAATTCCGCCTCGGAAGCAAACTTTTTACCCTCGCCGATTAAACCGCCCTCAATCAAGGACAAATCGAAAATACGCGTATCCACGAGAATGATCTTATCCAAGCCCGCCTCTACTGCGCGTTCCATAACAAGTTTCGTTTCGCTGTTTTCCCAGCCGTCGCCGTGATAAGGCGCCGTATGTTGTAAAAACAAAACGTTAAACCCACAATCTTTGTATTCTTTATACTTCTCAACCGTTCGGAAATCTTCCGTAGTATAGATCGTATCGTCTATTCTCCACTGTCCGTCGGGCGGAGGAGAATATCCGTAAATAGGAAATTCCCTTCCCGAATTTTCCTCAAAATATTTTTGATAAACGCTCATTAGCCTTTTAAGCCCCCTGTCGTCATATTATTCAAAATAAGATTCTGAGAGCAAGTATAAAGAACAATTACCGGAATGGAGGAAATTACCGCCGCCGCAAAGTAAATCGGCATAGAATCTTTTACAAGGAACGTACTGTCCTTGAACAAATACATACCATATGCCAAGTTGGGATAATCACGCATATAAAGCATGGAAATAGAGTAGTTATTCCAAACCGCCGTCGCTTGCGTAATCGCGATTGCAACAATACAAGGCGTAACCTGCGGAAGAATAATTTTAAGCAAAATTACCAGATTATTAGCACCGTCCATCTTTGCAGACTCTGAATAAGAACCGCTAACACCCTTAAAATATCCGTAAAGTACGATAAAGGCAAAATCGAAACCGCCTGCCCACATCAACCAAATCGTAGCGGGATTATTGACCATATTCAAGCCTACCGCCAACTTGTATGCAGCAGGTCCTGCACCGATAATAGGGATCGTATTCGCGAAAATAACGACTGCATACAGGAATTTGCTTCCAGGAAAACGAAACCTGGCTAACGCATACGCCAACATGGTACTAGATGCAACGTTTACAAACACGTTAACAACCAAAATCCACAAAGAATTAAACAGCATGTCGAAATATTTGAATGGCTCGCCGCCGGAAAGAGGCACTGCCTGAAATTCCGTAAATACGTCAAGATAATGCCCAAATAACCATTCCTTAGGTAAAGACAAACTGTCGGTTGCATATTCTTTCATCGATTTTAACGAATTCAATATCGCCCACAAAAGCGGATACAGATACGCAAAAGCGAAAATGGTAAACATTACAAAGAAACAAACGTAAATAACCTTTTCAACAACAGGAACGTTTTTGAATTTTAATTTTGTCATATTAAACCTCCACGTTCTCCGATGCTTTTTCCAACGCCCATTTACCGATCAACACAATAGGCAATGTCATGATTGTCAACACAAAGCCGAGAGCCGCAGGATAACCATATCCGGTCGAACCCGTACCCGTGGACAATCTGTACGTGAGGTTAAACAACTGGAACCCGATTGTAGAGGTTTCATAACCGCCCGTTCCATCCGTGAACAGCCATACGTTGTAGTCGCAAGTAAAGATGCTACAAAGCGCAAACGTAAGCAACGTACAAATCGTGGACCAAATACAAGGAATCGCTATCTTGAACATCTGGGTAAAGAAACCCGCGCCGTCTAATTCAGCCGACTCGAAAAGCTCGTCGGGTACACGTGTGTAAGCCCCTGTGAGCACGGCGTTGTTCCCCACGATACCCATAATCGACCTTACCAAAAGTAACGTAACAAACGCTGTGTCCTCGTGTCTTAATAATCCGTTCTTCTGCGCGCCAAAAGGTAAATCAACGCCTAACGACAGCAACATTTTGGTAATAGGTCCTGAATAAGCTACCATTTCCTTAATGAGCAACGTCCAAATAATCGCGCCCATCAAGCCAGGGATATAGTATATAACTCTGAACACATAATGACCAGCAATTTTTTTCGTCAATACATATGTCGTAATGAGCGTCATCGGAAAAATCAACCCTTCTCCAACTATCCATAATGTAAACGAGCGCAACAAAGATTCTCCAAGGTTAATCCCGAGCATATCTACCTCGGTAAAACCTTGGTACACCATCTCAAAGTTGACCCATGTAAACTCGCCCAAGCCGTTTTGGAAAGCAAGCGCAATGGACGAAGCGTTGACGTAAAACCAAAAGATCAAGAACTGTACAACAGGAAAAAGAACAAGCAGATAAACAAATAGAAAATCTCTTCGTTCTAATCTTGAATAATTTTTCTTGATTTTATCTAACAATTTCATAATTACTTCAACCCTGCCGCAGCCTTATAGCTATCCCAATTCTTCACGATATTTGCGACCTCATTCTTGATAAACTCTTTTGCTGCATTCGCATAAACCTCAGCCCCATTACCGTTTTTGCCGCCCGCCGGAGTATAAATAGTTGCTGTGCTTTCACTGGAAATATAATCAGGAATATGCCCCTTTGTCGTAAAGAACTGCGTCATATTTAATTGTTTTCTATAACCACGAGTCCCATTAAACAGAGAAATCAAAGAGAAGTATTTATTTGCAGTAATTTTCGAAGCATTCCGCACAAATGCGTATTCCGACGTCGTATTTTCAATCGAATAGTAAGGAGTGTTGCCATGCGCGACTCTGTTGAAGGTTTGGCCAAAATCATCACTACTCATCATTCTAAGAAACAAGCCTGCAATATCCTTTTTTGGAGAACCTTTCGTGATATAGGCAACATGTTCTACCCCTCTCGAATAGGTAACGCCTCTCGCACGCGCAACGTTCGCAACGTCCGATTTACCCACGTCGATCCCCTTGTTCGTCTTGACGGCCGATACGATCTCGTCGAGCCCCTTATTTTCATCCACCAAACCGATGATATACGACAGCAATTCGTCGCATTGTACGTCGTTAAGTCCATACTCCGTACCCGTTCCGAACAATTTTATCCCGAGGGCGGAAGTCACGGGGAAATTGACAAAGTCGATATCTCCCAATTCATCTTCATAATTTAATTTTACCTCGTTAAGCATCCAATCTCCATTGAACATAAACACTGCGCCGTCAACATCACCCATGACCTTTGCCTGTGCCTGATCCACCGTCTGGCTAAGACTGCCAGGCGCCGCCAAATTCATATCAAAGGTTTGATAAGCCGTACGGAGCATTTCGCTGATTGCCGGATGGTTGTAGAGATTTTGACATTCTTCGTCGCTCAAATTTGTGGGTACACCGTTTTCGTCCATGCTTTGGAACGACCAGAACGTATCGTAAAAATCTGCGTCATATTGCGCTATCAACGTATAAAGGAAACACAATGTATAACCGCTGTTTCCAGAAACATACGTGATTGGATACGTACTGCTTTGAATTGAATTGCCAACACCGTTATATCCGCAATAGATCTTATCAAAACAATCGAGCATTTCATTCGTTGTCTTAGGCACCTCAAGTCCGTATGCTGACAATTTTCTGGTGTTGACGACCAATCCACCCGAAGTCTGCGCCCAATTATACGCATAAACCTTTCCATGGCTATCCGTCATATAAGGAAGCACATCCTCGGACAGCTTTTCGGAAATAAGTTTACCTTCTTCCGCGCCGTCATAGGAGATGGCTGGCTTGTTATAAACCAACTCGTCGATCTCTTCGACCAAAACGCCGTAATCGCCCATCGCACCGACCTGATCGGGGGTTGCGCCGCTGGAAATGTAAAGATCCACCCCTGTATTATCGTAACCGTAATACAATTCTTGTATCAACGTACTATCTTTAATCGAGTTATCGGGTGTCTTAATATGTACCTTATACCCCTCAGCTTCATAGAGGCTCTCAAAACGACCTTTCAGCTCATACAGCCAGTCCGTACCAAAACCGGCTCTTCTGCATTTAACGACAATCGTCTTTTCATCTACTTGCTCGATACCGCCGCAGGCAGCCAAGCCACTCACCACCATTAACGAGCTAAGCAATAAAGAAAGTGCTTTCGTTGTCTTTTTCATTATATATATCCTCCTATCGATATTAATATTTTTTATATCCACAACGATATCTACGACAAAAGTGTTTCCCACCATAATTTTCTTCGTTTATCTATTTAGTCCGACGCAATGATTTTAACCAATAAAAAATTTTTTTGCCCATACTATGATATCGTATATTTAATTGTATCATTACACCTCTCATTTGTCTTGCTATTTTTAATAAAAAAAGAGTGATTTTTAACAATGAAACAATTGACAGCATTCTTTCTTTTTGTTATACTAATATAAAAAAGCGAGAGGTTATGGTATGTCCACAAAAAAATCAAAGCAACTTATTGAGCATAAAATATTTAATGCAAGCTGTCCTTCGCTGGATCAAGGAGTCGATTTTCACTGGTGCTATGATAATTACACATCTTTCCACGACCATGATTACTACGAATTCATCGTTATAACCGACGGAAAAATACGACATCTTTATAATTCAACAAACAATATAGCTTCCCAAGGAATGCTTTTTTTAGTAAAACCTGGTGAATTTCACCAATTTCTTCCATATCATAATAATCCCGCCAAACATATGAATTTTGCAATTACCTCAGAAGCATTACACAAACTATCCGAAGCCATTTGGTTGGAAGACACCTCAAAAATAATAGACAGTTGGAAACTTCCAAATAATTTATTTTTGCCTAAAAAGGATTTTGAATCCATATTAAACTCCATCGAACGTCTAAGCCAATTCCCCATACAATCAAAAAACACGTATGCCGTTATTAAGAACATCCTTCTCGAAATTTTGATCTTTCTCTTCCAAAAATCAGAGATATTGCAAACATTTAACTCAAATCAAGTTCGCCCCGCCTGGTTAGATACTTTTTTGAATGCGTTAAATGACCCAAACGTATTCACAATGAAGTTGAAAGATATTTATCCTCTTGCCCCATATTCACAATCCATGCTAAACACCTATTTCAATAAATACGTTGGCACAACTTTGATCACTTATATAACCAAACTAAAAATCAACTATGCCTGTACACTTTTACGACATACCGACTCTAGCCCTTTGGAAATCAGTGGCATTCTCGCATATGACAGTTTAAGCCATTTCAACCGTATTTTTAAAAAGTTTACAGGACTAAGCCCTATCGCATATCGAAAAAAAGTTTCCATGCCTACTAAACCTTAGTCTATAATTTTCTATCGTGCTTAAAAACTCCCGCAATAAAACATATTTATATGAGCATAAAACGACACCTTGACTATACGAGCGCGCGCCTGCGGCGCGCGGTCAAGGTGTCGTCGCTTTTTTTCGACCGATTTACCGACTTAAAGACCGAAAAAACGGTGGTTTTCGCGCTAATCCGCTTGCGAAATACCACCGTTTTTCTTTTTTCGGAACTCTCTTTAAGGTTTTTCGCAAAATTCTGTACGACAAAATACGCCACGTACCACCTTCGTACTGGCGCTGCCACATTCGCATCCCTATATTAATATAGAAATAGATGTTTCATTTTTTATAATTTCTTACACGCGAAGTCTTTTCTTTTTTCCATAATCTTTTATATCCCTTTCCCAATCCAAAACATCACTCCAAAGCACATACATTGTCACATAATCTAAATACGTTCCTACTATATCATTATCACTAAGTTCT
>SVHQ01000040.1 GCA_015055785.1 Clostridiales bacterium
TCCATTGAAAGGGTATTATCCTTTGAAATGGTACGGGGAATTTTATGCGTTAGAACATGAAATTCGTGAGAAAAACCATGTTGAAGAAGTGTATACGATTTGCGGTGTGGATAAAGATGGCAAACTTACGGCAATCGTGACGCATTATTCGGAAAACGATTGGAAAGAAAACGTGCAAGTGAAAGTTGATTTCGGCAAGAAGGCGGAATATGATATTTACCTTTTGGATAAAGACCACGATGGAGAATGGGTAAAAACGGCAAGCGATTTAACTTTTGATATGCCCGTACATTCGTGTATCATGATAAAAGAAAAATAGATATGGAAATGGATCACTATAAAACAAGTCGTTTTTTGTATATTTTAGAGGCGACTTTTGAATATTTTATTTCAATGCTGGTGACGGGGGCGTATCTTGCTAAAATAACTTCGTCGATTGGTATGAGCGATACTTTGACGGGGATTTTAACGTCTTTTGTATCGCTGGGCTGCGGCTTTCAAATGATTGCCATTTTTTTGGCAAACAAACGTCCTGTTAAGCATTGGGTTACGATATTACACAGTATCAATCAGGTATCGTTTGCATTGATTTATCTCGTGCCGTTTATTAAGCTTTCTAAAATGGCGAAAATTGTTCTATTTATTGTTTTCTTACTGATAGGGCACGCAATCAATAACGTTGTCAATTCACCGAAAATAAATTGGTTTATGTCCCTGGTGGACGATAAAAAGCGCGGTCGCTTTACAGCGAATAAGGAAATGGTATCCCTGATCGGCGGTATGGTATTCTCGTTTGCAATGGGGGCAGTTATTGACCATTTTGAAGCGATTGGTAATCAAAACGGAGCATTTATCGTTTGTGGACTGAGTGTGTTTGGTTTGATGCTTTTACACAGCGCAACGCTTATATTTTCCAAGGAAAAACCCGCAGAAGTAAGTGAAAAAATTCCAACTGGTCAGTTGATAGGTGAATTGATAAAGGATAAGAATCTTTTTAAGGTGATTTTGGTTTCCGTACTTTGGAATGTAGTGAATTATGCGGCAACGCCATTTTATGGCTCGTATCAAATTAAGGAACTTGGCTTTACTATGACATTCGTGTCTCTTCTTTCAGCAGCGTATGCGATTGTGCGAACTGTTTTTTCGAGACCGATGGGAAAATTTGCAGATCAATATTCGTTTGCAAGTATGTTGAATATTTGTTTCAATATTATGTTGGTAGCATTTTGTATCAATATTTTTACCGTACCCACAAATGGAAAGTTTTTTTATACGGTGTATTATATGTTGAATGCAATAGGTATGGCGGGTATTAACAGTGCGACTATTAACTTGATTTACGATTATGCGGACAAGGAAAAGCGGATAGGCGCGTTTGCATTAAAGAGTATGTTTGCCGGTTTTGCGGGATTCTTTACTACGCTGATAGTCAGTCCGTTAGTATCCTATATTCAAAGCTGTGATAATACTTTTTTAGGTATACATCTTTATGCTCAGCAAGTTGTTTCTGCGATTGCGGCGCTTTTGCTGGTCGTTTTAATACTGTATTTGAATTTGGTGGTTAGAAAGATTCAAAAAGATAATAAAAATAATGAAAAGAGGTGAAAAACGATGAAAAAAAATATTTGCGTTTATAGTAGCGTTAGGGTTGTGTTTCGGGGCGGTAGCGTGCAATGGCGGAACCTCGTCCGCGGGAACGGATAGTGATACGTTGTCTGAGGAATTTGTAAGCAACGATTCTTTGGTGGAAAGTGAAAGCGTCGCATCTTCTGAAGAATATTCCGACAGCGATAATGTTTTCGATTCAAGCTCTGATGAAAATTCCTCATCTGAAGAAGAGTCTAACAGTGATTCCATCGAGGACGACTCTAGCGAAGAAAGTATACAGCAAGTGAAAGTGACGTTTAAGCAAGGCGGACAGGTAGATATTGTCAAAAAGGTTGAAAAGGGCGGAATGCTGACGGATATCCCTACGCCTGCGCCTAAAGCAGGTTATATAGTGGAGTGGGAGTCGGTTGATTTCACAAATCTTACGGAGGATATGACCGTCAATGCGATAGAAACGGCGAAAAAATATACACTTAGTTTGAATACGAATGGCGGTAGCGTAATGCAAACGACAATTACGGTAACCTATGGGCAAGCTTATAAACTTATGATACCCACGAAGGAAAACAAAGTGTTTGACGGATGGTTTTATAACGGTATTCATATTTCTTTGAGCAGAATATGGGAGATAGACACTGACAAGGCGGAAGTTACTTTGATAGCTGAATGGAGCAATGGGGGCTGGACTGGTAATTATTAACGATAATGCGAATGTATTAACAACCACTTACAATAAAACGAGTAAATGAACTTTGTAGCGTACAACGAGCACTGCGGAAAGTAAATATGCATATCGCAAAGGGCGAAGCGTTGGGCTTTGTTGGGAAAAAGACGTTTCGTGAGAAAATCGGCAATAGAATGATAGAATGTATAATCACCGTAAAACAATGCTGAACAGGCGACTACTAATAAAAAGATGGAAGAGAACGATTTATGAACGTAGAAGAACTTTTAAAAGTAATGTCCTTGAAGGAAAAAATCTTTCAATTGGAGCAGTTTAACTCTGTTTTGTTAAAGCCGTTAAAGGGATGGGATGCGACCGGACCGATGAAGGATTTGGGATTAACGGAGGAGGATTTAACGGATACAGGCTCGTTGCTTAATTCTATGGGTGCAGAACGAATGAAGGATATTCAAAAGGAGTTTCTTGAGAAAAATGAAAACAAAATTCCTCTTGCGTTTATGCACGACGTTATTCACGGTTACCGCACGATATACCCCATCAACCTCGGCTTAGCGTGCTCGTTTAACCTAGACTTGATACGCGATTGCGCGGAGATGGCGGCGACGGAGGCAGTGTTGGACGGCGTAAACGTTACGTTTGCGCCTATGGTGGATTTGGCGCGTGACGCGCGTTGGGGCAGGGTGATGGAAACTTCTGGCGAAGACCCTTATTTGAATAGCCAAATTGCAAGGGTGACGGTGGAAGGGTTCAAAAAGGGCGGTATCGCCACTTGCGTGAAGCATTTTGCGGCATACGGCGGCGCATTAGCGGGTAAAGATTACGCTGAAGTAGATATGAGTGAATATACCTTACGCGAATATTATTTGCCTGCTTATAAGGCGGCGATAGATGCAGGTGCGGATATGGTAATGCCTTCGTTTAACGTGTTAAACGGTATTCCTGCAACGGGAAATGCTTGGCTTTTAAACGACGTTTTGCGCGACGAATGGGGTTTTGACGGGGTGATTGTCAGCGATTACGGCGCAATTGCGGAAATGTGTGCTCATGGCTATGCGGAAGATGAAAAAGATGCGGCGTATAAAGCTTTGACTGCGAATGTGGATATTGAAATGTGTTCTACTCTATATGCACATAACCTTGAAAAATTATTGGAGGAGGGCAAAATTACACAGGCGCAAATTGATAAAGCTGTGTTGCGCGTGTTAAGTTTAAAGAAAAAGCTGGGCTTATTTGAAAATCCATACCGTTTTGCAAATGAGGAAAGGGCAAAAGACGTATTTTTATGCGATAAACATCGTGAGCTTGCCAAAAAGGCGATAGAAGAAAGTGCCGTTCTTTTGAAAAATGACGGCGTTTTGCCGTTGTTTAAAACGACCAAGTCGGTGGCGGTTATAGGACCGCACGGGGATACGGGTCACATGCTTGGTTGGTGGCTTTGCGGTGGTTTGGCGGAAGAAACGATAACTGTTTGCGAGGGCTTACGCAGATATAATCCCAATATGGATGTGCGCTATGCCAAGGGTTGCGAAATCGGTTGGAATAGTACGAATGAGAGTTATATCTCCGAAGCGGTGGCGCTGGCGAAAAACAGCGAGGCGGTGGTGCTTTGCATAGGTGAAAAGGAAGAGGAAAGCGGCGAATCAAATAGCAAAGCGAATCTTGAATTGCCTGAAGTGCAGTATAAATTGTTGGAAGAAGTGCTTGCGGTGAATAAAAATGCAGTCGTGTTGCTTTTTACGGGCAGACCACTTGCGCTTACTCGTTTGAATGCGATTGCGCCTGCTATTCTCAACGTATGGTGGCCGGGAACGGAATGCGGCAACGCTGTGGCGAATTTACTTTTTGGTGAAGTTGTACCATCAGGGAAAATTACCATGTCTTTCCCGTATGCTTCGGGACAGTGTCCTATCTATTACAATCATTATCGCACCGGCAGACCCAGTCCCTACGGCAGATATGATATTTTACACGCAACGCGGTATTTGGATGCTCCGAACGAGCCGCTGTATCCGTTTGGCTATGGCTTAAGTTATACGGATTTTACCTATTCAGGGATTGAATTAAGCTCAAATTCTATGGAATGTGGCGGTGAAATTACGGCAAGTGTTACTATTACAAATGCGGGTAAGTATAAAGCAAAAGAAACCGTACAGTTGTATATTCGTGATGTGGCAGGTTCGTTTGTCCGTCCCGTGAAAGAGTTGAAAGGCTTTGAAAAAATTGAGCTTGACGTTGGCGAAAGCAAAAAAATAACCTTTACGATAACGGAAGAAATGCTTGCTTTCTATGGGGCAGATATGAGACGAAATGCGGAAAAAGGGAAGTTCCATGTTTTTATCGGTAAGGATAGCGACGTGGAAACATATCAGGAATTCGAGCTTTTATAATAGTAGACGATTCCGGTTCTTGGAAGTCTTGGGATAACGAGTTGTTTTAAATAAAAAGGATTAAATAGAATAGTTTTTTATGGAATATATTAAAGAAATAGATTATCGTTATATAATGAATAAGTATCACGATGCAAGTAAACCATTTAATGCTTTTATGAGGTTTATTCGTCGAGATGAGATTTTTTCGGCGGAAACGGGACTGGACGGCGATGAAATTAAAAAACAAATATGGATTGAAGACGAAAAAATTAAAGATTTTCCTCATCCTATTCGCAAGGCAAGTGCGTTCGCCTACGTATTAAAAAATACAAGAATTTCTTGTGATAAGCGGGATAAATTTCCTGCTATCAATGCAATAGATCGACCCTTAAACGCAACGCTCGTTTCAAAATGGAAAGAGGAAGTATTTTGTGAAATGATTCCAAATGTCGGAAAGAAGAGAGCGCAGCTTGAACACGATGGTATTGTTACTATGTGGCCAGACTTCGATCACAGTGTCCCCGTATGGGACAGAGTTCTCTCACTTGGTTTTTCTGGACTCTTGGAAGAAAGTGAAAAAGCAAGAAAGAGTAAGAAATTAACGCAAGAGCAGGAAGCCTTCTTTGAGGGAATAAAAATCACTTATGAGGCGATTATAACTTTTATCGGGCGATTAGCGGAGTTGGCGAAAAATACAAGCGGCTCGGAAAGAATGGCGAAGGCATTGTGTAATATTCAAAGTAATCCTCCTGCCACTTTTTATGAAGCGTTGCTTGTTGATTATATCTATTTTATACTTTCAGAACATATTGAGGGTTTGCAGGTTCGTTCCCTTTCTAATTTCGATAGGCTTTTTAATGCCTATTATCAAAATGATTTAAAAAATGGGATAACGGAAGAAGAAATTCGTGAAGATTTGGAGTACTTCTTTTTGCAATTTACGGCGATTGGGAATTATTGGAATCAACCTGTTTTTTTAGGTGGCGAAAAAGCGGATGGGAGTACAGAAATTAACGAACTTTCGTATTTATTTTTAGACGTTTACGATAAAATGAAAATATACAACCCAAAAATCCAAATCAAGGTTGCCAATAGTACGCCGAAAGCCTTTCTTTTAAAGGCACTGGATATGATTCGCCGAGGCAATAACAGTATCGTGTTTGTATCGGATAAAACGATAAGAACGGCATTGATTAAAAAAGGATTGAGCGAAGAACAGGCGCGTTTATGCAACGTAAAAGGCTGTTATGAGTATTCTGTTCAAGGCGGCATGGATACAGGTATGAATTATCTCAATCTTTTGAAGCCGCTTGAATATGCGCTCCATTGCGGTTGCGATGGGGTTACGGGGAAATTTGCGGGCTTGCAAAGTCCAAGCGTGGAAAAATATGTAGAGTTTAATGATTTTTATGAGGAATATAAAAAGCAGCTTAAATACGTCATGGATTGTGCAATGGAAACAGTCAATGCTTACGAAGATTATCTCGCTTATATCAATCCGCAATCGATGCTTTCTGCAACGTATCCATCTTGCCTTGAAAAAGGGAAAGACGCGCTTGAAGGTGGCGCAATCGAGAATGGAACAGTGCTTGCAGGCGGGTTTATAGCAGATATTGCAGACTCATTAACAGCCATTAAAAAATATGTATTTGATAAAAAACAGCTTACGTTAAAAGAATTTTGTCGTGTGTTGGATAATAACTACGCAGGATACGAAAAGTTTCGTTTACAACTTTTAAAAGCTCCCGATAAATATGGCAACGACAAAGAATTGCCCGATGCTTTCGCAAAAGATATAATTGATTTTATTGCAAAATACGTATGCGGACAACCGAATGCAAAAAAACGCGGTGGTAAATGGACTTGTGGATTTCACGTGGCAAGAATGTCTTATACGCAAGGTGAGGTTACGGCAGCAACGCCGAATGGTAGATTAAAAGGCGAAGAGCTTTCCAAAAACTGTTCGGCTTCTATGGGGCAAAACAAAGAGGGGGCAACCGCCGCTATTTTATCCGTAACAAAGATTGACGCAACGGCTTTTACGGGAGATGCTACTTTGGATTTAGGCCTTTTACCGTCTGCTGTAAAAGGAGAAGACGGTTTAGAGGCAATGTATGGATTGCTTATGACTTTTATGAAACGGAACGGACATGCGATGCATATCAACGTGTTTGATGCCGATACTTTGCGCGATGCGCAAAAACACCCCGAAAAATATCAAGACTTGCAAATCCGCGTGTGTGGTTGGAACGTACTTTGGAATAACATCAACAAAGTTGAGCAAGACGGGTTTATCAAGCAAGCGGAAAGTTTGATTTAGGTTATGAGAAAGACGATACATACGGTACTTGGTGAAATAAACGCAAGTGAGATAGGCACGGTACTTGCTCACGAACATATTCTTTGCGTGTCGCATGCCTTGAAAATAGGATTTGGGGATAAGTGGTTTCATACGCGTGAAGTGATAGATGCGGCGGTACAAGCTTTGAAACAGGTGAAAATAGAGTGTGGCGTAGATACGATTATTGACGGAACGCCGTTAAACTTGGGCAGAAATGTGCCGATGCTACAAGAGGTTTCTCGTCGAAGTGGCGTCCATATCATTTTATCAACGGGGCTTTACTATACGGAAGATTATTTTTTAAGGGCAAAAACCCCCGAATTTCTTGCGGAGTTTTTTATTGATGAGTGCGTTAACGGTGTTGCGGATACAGGCGTAAAACCTGAGTTTTTAAAATGTGCAACGAACGATAATGGGGTGACGCCGTTGAATAAAAAGTCCTTGGAAACGATGGCGATTGTGCAAAGAGAAACAAATTTGCCTCTTTTTGCACACAATTATCACGCGTTAAAAACACCGTATGAGCAACTTAAGATTTTTGAACGTTATCAAGTTAATTTAGAAAAAGTTATAATCGGGCATAGTAGCGATTCTAACGATATCGCTTATCTTGAAGATTTTTTACGGTTAGGCTGTTTTCTTGGCTTTGACAGAATACACGCAGATTGTTTAGAGAATGCCAAGACGATACGAACCTTGATAGAACGCGGATGGGAAGATAAATTGCTCTTTTCGCACGATTGGGCGGTGTTTATTGATTCTCAAAATTATACGTGGGAGGAACGACGAGAGAAGGTGGGTATGTCCGAGCATAACCTTACGAACGTACATAAAAAGCTTATTCCTTATTTGCATGAATTGGGAGTGACTCAAAAGCAAATAGATAAAGCTTTACGAGATAATCCGCTTAAATTGATGCAACATTCTAAAAACAGTTAAAGGAGATGGATATGAAAATATTATCTGAAAAATGTTGCGATATTGGGAAAGAAAACCTTATATTTTTGGTGTATAATTATGAAAAGTAAGTTATCAAGCTTTAAAACGATTCTTTTATCCCTTCTTGTGATGGCGTTGTGGGGCTCATTATTCCCTTGTATAAAAATCGGGTATCAAGCGTTTTCTATAATCGGTACGGATATACCTAGCATTCTAATGTTTGCGGGAACACGTTTTACCGTTTGTGGGGTTGTTATTTGCGCGATTGCATTATGCAAAAAGGATAGAATACAAACGCCAAAAATCAAAACGATAGGGATGTTTTTATTTATCGGTTTGTTTTCTATCATCTTGCATTATGCCTTTTTATATATCGGTATTAGTTCTACCGACAGTTCCAAAACTGCTCTTATCAAGCAACTTGGCTCGCTTATTTACGTTTGTTTTGCCTTTTTGTTTTTTAAAAGCGAAACCTTCAGCGCTTATAAAATCGTGGGTGCAATCGTCGGTTTTTTAGGGATTATTGCTATCAATTTCAACGCAGAAGGCATAACATTTGCGCTTGGAGATATTTTAATCATTTGCGCTTCCGTTTGTACGGTTGTTGCAAATATAATCAGTAAAAAAATAATTTCCAAAAATTCTCCCTTTTGGGTGACGGGTATTTCCCAGCTTTCGGGCGGTATTGTTTTAATGTTGATAGCCTTTATTCTCGGGGCAAATTTACTCTCTTTTACTTGGAAAAGTTTGGCGGTGTTCGTTTATATTTGTACAGCATCTATGGTGGCATACGTTTTATGGAATTATATTTTGCGTACAAGCGATCTTTCCAATATGTTTATTATTAAGTTTGCAGAACCGTTATTTGCATGCGTATTTAGCGCTATTTTACCAAACGAGGATAGTTTCCAATGGCAATATTTGATTGCATTTATTTTGATTTCTGCGGGTATCGTTTTGGGCAATAAAACGAAAAAGGGAAAAGAAGATGAAAGCAAAAATATTTGAAATTAAGCGTTTTGCCGTACACGACGGCGACGGAATACGGACGACACTATTTTTTAAAGGTTGCCCTTTGAAATGTGTATGGTGTCATAACCCCGAAGGTATTTCTTCCAAAACTGAACTTGCTTATTATGCACATAAGTGTATTTCTTGTGGGGAATGTTTGTGTATTTGCCCTATGGGCGCGCATGCGATACAAAACGATAAGCATGTTTTTAATCGTAAAAAGTGTATTGCTTGTGGAAAATGCGCGGAAGTATGTTTGGGAAACGCATTGACGTTATACGGAAAAGAAATGACAGTTGAAGAATTATTGCCTATTTTATTAAAAGATAAAGAGTTTTACGATACTTCGAACGGTGGGGTTACGTTATCGGGCGGAGAGTGTCTATTGTACGCAGACTTTTGCGCAAAACTTTTGAAAGCTTTAAAAGAAAACGGCGTACATACTGCTGTTGATACGTGTGGATTTGTGCCTAAAACTGCTTTGGACAAAGTCATTCCCTATACGGATATTTTTCTCTACGATATAAAAGCGTACGACGAAAACGTGCATAGAAAATGCACGGGGCAGAGTAATAAACAAGTTATAGAGAATTTGCAATATTTAGATAAGAAAGGCTGTAAAGTAGAAATTAGGATTCCTTACGTGCCTCAATTTAACGATGGCGAAATAGAAAAAATTGGAGAGATATTAAATGGTCTGAACAATCTAACGAAAGTACGCGTATTGCCCTACCATAGTTATGCAGGCTCAAAATACGAGGCATTAGAAATAGAAAATATGTTGCCTGCCATATTGCCAAATGAAGAAGAGACGACTAAGGCAAGAGAAAGGATAAAGGAAGTTATTAGGCGCGAGGATCTGCCAATTAAATAAGACAGCGTAGATGCCTTTATAACGAACGTAGGAAGCAGTATAAGACAATTATCGGCTACGACGCATCGTTTTACGTTGCGGAAATTGCCGACGGTATCATAGATGAGAATAATTAAGGGAAATAGAATATGAAAAAGGTACAAAAGATTGCAATTATGACGGGCGGTGGGGATTGCCCTGGTTTAAACCCCGTAATTCGCGCGGTAGTCAAAACCGCTATTTCCAAGTACGGTTTGGAAGTAATGGGTGTTCGCCACGGCTATCACGGCCTTTACCACGGCGATTTTATCAAGCTCGGGTTAGAAGACGTAGAAGAAATTATCACCAAGGGCGGTACGATTTTATACAGCTCCAACAAGGATAATTTGTTCCAGTATCCCGTAAAAGACGCGAACGGTAACTTTGTCCGCGACGAAAACGGCAAGCTCACCTACGAGGACGTTTCCGACGTTGCGGTAGAACACTTGAAAGCGGCTGGCATCGACGCATTGTTCATTTTGGGCGGCGACGGTACGCTTACTTCGGCAAGAGATTTCTCCCGTAAGGGCGTAAACGTAGTGGCAATTCCCAAAACGATTGACAACGATTTGGCAAACACCGATTATACCTTCGGGTTCGATACGGCAATTTCCGTAGCTACGGACGGACTTGACAGAGTGCGTACCACGGGTATGTCACACCATAGAATTATGGTTGTGGAAATTATGGGCAGAGGCGCAGGCTGGATGACTTTGCACGCAGGTATTGCTGGCGCGGCGGATGCGATTTTGATTCCCGAAATTCCTTACGATATTAACAAGGTGGCGGATAAGATTAAGGCTGATAAAGCAAACGGTAAAGAATTTTCTATCGTTGCTTGCTCCGAAGGCGCGAAGTCCTTGGACGGTAAGCAGGTTGTATCCAAAATTATCGAAGACAGTGCAGACTCCATTCGTTTGGGCGGCGTAGGCGCGGTTGTAGCCGAGCAGCTTGAAAAATTGACGGGTTCGGAAGCGCGCGCGACGACGCTTGGACATATCCAAAGAGGCGGTACGCCTACGGCTCATGACAGAGTGTTATCTTCTCGCTATGGTTATGCTGCTGTTGAACTTTGTATGAGAGGCGGGTTCGGTAGAATGGTTGCATTGCAGGGGGACCAAATCGTAGACGTATCTTTGGAAGACGTAATCGGTCAAAAGACGAAGAACGTAGATCCCAATGGTGAGCTTGTAACGTTGGCAAAAGCAATGGGTGTTTGTTTCGGGGATTAAATATGAAAACACTGCCAATTTTGGCTTTTATAATCTTTTAGATTTTTTGCTTGGAAGAGTAGAACTATTTTAGGTTTGTATAGTTAAAAAGATTTGGCGAAC
>SVHQ01000041.1 GCA_015055785.1 Clostridiales bacterium
GAACAAATCGAACTCGTTAAGCGTTTGGAAGATAAATTACTGCCCGAAGATATTAATTATTATGATATTAAGGGTTTGCGTTTGGAAGCACAAGAAAAGCTTGACCGTATCCGTCCCTTTAATTTAGGGCAGGCTGGCAGAATTTCGGGCGTTAATCCTGCGGACGTTTCCGTGCTAATGGTGTGGCTCTCCCAACACCAACGTTCCGTTGGATCATAACTTTCCACCTCTCCGCACCCCACGGGTGTTTCGACTTTCTATCTTTCGCAACGTGACGTTGCATCCATACCTTTCTATCTTTCCGTTGCGGGACTATGCGCCGTATCGCCCCACTTGTCATTGCGAGCGAAACGAAGTGAAGCGTGGCAATCTCATATAAAATAAAGCATCATGTATTATATCTATATCCTAACAAATAAAACAAATTCTGTTCTTTACACCGGTGTCACCAACGATTTAACACGCAGAATAGAAGAGCATAAGCAGAATCTTATCCCAAATAGTTTCACGGCAAGATATAACGTGCATAAATTAGTTTTTTATGAAACCACTTCCGATATAAAAGTTGCTATCGAGAGAGAAAAGCAAATCAAAAGCGGAAGCAGAAAAAAGAAGATAGAGTTAATCAATCAAATGAATCCTGAATGGAACGATTTATCAAAATTATTTTAAGGCTGTTATTTTTACGAGATTGCCACGTCGCCTAACGGCTCCTCGCAATGACATTCTTTAAAATAATTACGTTCAGCTTGCTATTTACCATGCTTGTCATTACTCGAGCAACCCGTTGCATTTTTAGAGCGACAAAATACGCCCATATTTTCAATGTAAAAGATAGAAAGACAAGGTCCAGCGGAACGCTGGTCATTGCGCTCAGCTTGCTATTCGCAATGCCTGTCATTGCGAGCGAAACGAAGTGAAGCGTGGCAATCTCATATAAAATAATGCAATAATTATCGCGAGATTGCCACGTCGCCTAACGGCTCCTCGCAATGACAATATCAAAATATTTACCCATTAAACGCATACCTGCCCCCTTGGTTTTCACCAAGAGGGCAGGTTTTCTCTTCCATTATTTATGCACAACATCCTCTTTATTCGTTTCTCCTACGATATACTGCGGACGTTTTTTCGTCTCTTTATAAATCTTTGAAATATATTGTCCCATCACACCGATACAGAACAATTGCACGCCGCCTACAAACAAAATAATACAAATTGTCGAGGGCCAACCAGCAACGGGGTTTCCATACACCAACGCCCGAATAAACACCACCAACAGCGCAACGACCGCCGCAAACGTGAAAAATATACCGCTCCATGACGCCAATTTCAAAGGCGTTTCCGAAAAATTCATAATCCCGTCGATGGAATAACGCAACAATTTCCAAAAACTCCACTTCGTCTTTCCTGCTACACGCTTCACGTTTTCGTAGGGCAACCAGTAAGTTTTAAAACCAATCCAACCGAAAATACCTTTTGAAAAACGGTTATATTCGCTCATAGAAACAATAGCGTCCACCATTTTCCGTTTCATCAACCTAAAATCCCGCGCACCATTGACAATATCCACGTCGGAAATTTTCTTCATTAATTTATAAAATATATTCGCGAACAACGAACGCACTTTGGGTTCGCCTTTGCGTGAAATACGGCGCGTGGCTACGCTGTCATATTCCCCATTTTTTATAATTTCCAACATTTTTGGAAGCAACGCAGGCGGGTCTTGCATATCGGCATCCATTACGGCAACGTAATCCCCCCTCACGTTACAAAAACCTGCATACATGGCAGCTTCCTTTCCAAAATTACGGGAAAAGGAAATATATTGCACTCGCCCGTCCTCTTGCGCCAATTCTTTCAATTTTTGTAGCGTTTTATCCTTTGAACCGTCGTCAATAAACAACATTTCAAATTCATATTCCGACATTTCAGCCGTTACGCGCTTTAGCTCCTCATACAAAGGCGGCAAGGCCTCTTCTTCATTATAGCATGGTATAATTAAGGAAATTTTCTCCATTTTTCCACTTCCTATTCTTTTTCTGTTGTCATTATACAATATCTGCGCTCTTTTGTCAACATGAAACAGTAGAAAAGCCCCGACGCATACGTGTCGGGGCTTTTCACCTTTATCTAAAAGGATTAGTCCATTTTTTCAAGCAATTTCAAATCAATACCCTTTTCGCCGATCTTGATGATTTCTACTTTCACCTTGTCGCCGATGTTGAGCACGTCTTCTACTTGGTTTACTCTCTGTTCGGAAAGCTTGGAAATGTGAATCATGCCGTCCTTACCAGGTGCAAATTCAACAAACGCGCCTACCTTGGAAAGAATACGAACAACAACACCTACGAACATATCGCCAACTTCGGGATCGTGTGCAATCGATTCCACGATAGCTTGTGCACGCTTTGCATTGGCAACGTCGCCAAAGCATGCGATGCATACCGTACCATCTTCTTCGATATCAATCTTCGTGCCCGTTTGTTCGATAATCTTGTTGATAACTTTGCCCTGCTTACCAACAACGTCACCAATCTTTTCGGGATTAATTTTGAAGGTAACAATCTTCGGAGCATAAGGAGAAAGTTCGGTGTTTACAGCAGGGATACATTCGAGCATCTTGCCCAAAATGTGCTTTCTTGCTTCCTGCGCCTGCGCGATAGCGTCAAGCATGATTTGTTCGGAAATACCCTTAATCTTGATATCCATCTGGATAGCCGTGATACCCTTATCCGTACCTGCTACCTTAAAGTCCATATCGCCAAGGAAGTCTTCAAGCCCTTGAATATCCGTCATGATAACGTACTTGCCCGTTTCTTGATCTTTAACAAGACCCATTGCACAGCCTGCTACAGGAGCTTTGATAGGAACACCTGCGTCCATAAGGGACATCGTCGAACCGCATACGGAAGCCATCGAGGACGAACCGTTCGAGGACATGATGTCGGATACGACACGGATTGCATACGGGAATTCTTCGGGAGAAGGGATTACAGGGACAAGTGCACGTTCAGCAAGCGCACCGTGACCAATTTCACGTCTGCCAGGGCTGCGTAAAGCCTTTGCTTCACCCGTGGAATAGCCAGGGAAGTTGTATTGGTGCATATATCTCTTTTCCTCTTCTTCGTCAAGCCCTTCCATTCTCTGTGCTTCGCCGAGCATACCGAGCGTACACGTCGTCAAAGCTTGCGTCTGGCCTCTCGTGAATACTGCAGAGCCGTGTACTCTGGGCAATACGCCGTGTTCACACCAAATAGGACGAACTTCCGTAAGCTTTCTGCCGTCGGGACGAACGCCGTCGAAAATCTTCGCACGAACGATACCTTTTACAATATAGTAAATGGAATCTTTTACTTCGCGAATTTGATCGGGATAGATTTCCGTGAAATGTTCGATGATTTCTGCTTCTGCTTCCGCCTGCTTCACCTGACGTTCTTGACGATCGAAGGTGTCCAAAGCTGCGTACAATTTATCATAGCCGTATTCTCTAACCGCTGCGTCCAAATCTTCGGGAATATGGTAGAGTTCCATCTCCTTCTTGGGTTTGCCTGCAACGGGAACAATTTCTTCTTCAATCCACTTACAAACCTTCTTGATTTCTTCATGACCGAACATGATTGCGCCAACCATTTCCGCGTCGGTAACTTCGTTTGCACCAGCTTCAATCATGAGGATAGCGTCGGACGTACCGGCAAGGTTCAAATGAATCGTGCTCTTTGCGCGTTGTTCCACGTCAGGGTTGATTACGTATTCACCGTCAACACAGCCAACAACAACCGAACCCGTAGGGCCTGCCCAAGGAATATCGGAGATGGAAAGTGCGATAGACGAACCTACCATTGCCAAAGGTTCAGGGGAGATGTCGGGGTCAACAGACAAAGCCGTAGCCACAACAACAACGTCATTGAAAATTCCCTTAGGGAACAAGGGACGGATGGGACGGTCGATAAGACGGCTGGTTAAGATAGCCTTATCGGACGCTCTGCCCTCACGTTTTTTAAAGCCACCGGGGATTTTACCGATAGCGAACATTTTTTCTTCATAGTCAACGGACAAGGGGAAGAAATCCATACCTTCTCTTGCCGTTTCCGACATACATACGGATACGTGCACAGCCGTTTCCCCACAACGAACAAGACATGCGCCGTTCGCTTGTTCTGCATATTTACCGATTTCTACGATAAGTTCTCTGCCTGCATAATCCGTTTTAAATACTTTGCAATTGTTTAAATCTGGCATTTTAAAATTCTCCTTATACTTTAATTCTTTTTTGTTCTTGTCCACCGCCGTCGCCCGACGGGGGTGGGTTGCTTTCGAAAGAGCGCGCTTGCAAACTTATGCCAAGGCTTGTCCGCTTTCTCTATCGCTTGTTTTGCCTCTTTTTTCCACGATATCACAAAAAAGAGCGAGTTAAAATAACTCGCCCTTTCGTGCTAGCATTATTTTCTAAGACCCAACGCTTCGATGATAGCTCTGTATCTCATAATGTCTTTTGCTTTGAGATAGTCGAGCAAACCACGACGCTTACCTACCATTTTCAAAAGGCCGCGACGGGAGTGGTTGTCCTGCTTGTGTTCTTTAAGGTGTTCGTTCAAGTGATTGATTCTGAACGTCAACAAAGCGATTTGTACTTCGGGAGAACCCGTGTCACCTTCATGCGTTGCAAATTTAGCAATAATTTCGTTCTTTTCCATTTTTTTATCCTCCTATATGGAAATTGTATCTCGTACCGCTGAGAAAACCGTGGAGAATCAAGCCTCTCAGACAGCCGTTACGATTATTTTAACATATTCCTACAAGATTGTAAATTGATTTTACGCCCTTTTTCGCGATTTATTCGAAATTTATTCGAAAAATTTACGCTTTTTTTCTATAATATCGTCCACGCACGCGATATACGTCTTCAAATCCTTTTGCGAAGCAAACCTCGTAATCAAACCTTTATCGTTATAAACACGCTTAGACACCGCATTTGCGCCAACGGCAAGGTTGTCCGCCGTTTCTTCCATTATATCCACGTTATATACACAAGCCTTGTTCGGTTTTGTCCAACCGACGTTTTCATTATTACCCACTTGGTATTTTTGTCGATACATATAGTAAGGCGCGTAGCCGTTTTTTGATAAAATTTCACGGGAAGTGGCTACCATGGTCGAGATGAAATCGTTTTCAAGATATACGTGCTCCTCTTTTTGCATGTCCTCCTTCAGCTTCGCCCCCGCCTTTAAGGAAAGACAATGCACCGTGATATTATCCGCACCGCTTTCCACCGATTTTAAAACGCTCTGTTCAAAAACAGACGGTGTTTCGTCTGCAAGACCTGCAATCAAATCCACATTGATAATGAAACCATACTTTTCTGACATTTCAAAAGCACGCCAAATATCCGCAACGGTGTGTTTTCTGCCAATTTTTTGCAACGTTTCATCAGAAAAGCTCTGTGGATTGATACAAATTCGATTGATGCCGTAATCTTTCAAAAGTTGTAATTTTTCTTCTGTAAAAACGTCTGGTCTACCTGCTTCCACCGTGTATTCCTTATCCCTGCCATACTCGACAAAAATAGGGTCAAGCGCCTGTAAAACCCTCTTTAAATCGGGCGTATCCAAAGCAAACGGCGTACCGCCGCCTATGTAAATACTGCGAAGATTACCCACGCTTTCTTTCGCCGCCGCAATTTCCTTTTCCAAACAAGCCAAATAATCAGGTAAAAAGGTGCGTGTTTTTTCAATCGGAGCAGTGATAAAGGAACAATAAGCGCATTTCGTCGGGCAAAAAGGAATGGACACAAACAAATCTGTATTCCCGTCCTTTTTTTCGTAAATCCCCGCTTGTGTTTTTAAAATTTCTTCCACAAGGCGGATATTATCCTCTCGCACCTGCATTCTTTTAAATAAGTCGTGAAAATCCCGCCCAGCCTCTTCTTCCGTGTAAGCAAGCTTTGTAGGACGAATACCCGTCAGTGCGCCCCACGGCATTTTTTCTCCGTATGTTTGGCTTAAAATTTCATACAAACGAAGCTTTCCAAAACGGCGTTCGAAACGCTTAAATTCCAATTCATCGCATACATGCCCCTCATCTTTGAATAAAAAGGACTGATTATCTACAACAAATTCATTATAGAATATCCCCTCTTCAAAACGAAAAGAATGCGTCAAAATTTCAGGGCGTCGCTTAAACAAACGCACGACGTCCATCAATTCATTTTCTAAAAATTTACAATCGGTGTTAAAAATCATTTCTCACCTCTATCTTAGGGAAAAAACCGCCTAAGGCGGTTTTATTTTTTACGTTATGCGTCCAAAACAAACGGGTTTGTTTTTCGTTCTTTTTCTAATGTGGTTTCCTCGTTATGCCCTGCATACAATGGCATATCTCCTTCCAGCGCGCATAATTTTTTCAAGCTGGCACGCATGTCCGCAAGATTACCCGTGGGGAAATCCGTTCTGCCAATGCTCCCAGCGAACAGCGTATCCCCCGTGAACAAATACCTGCCCCCGTCCTTTTCCATAATAAGATAGCAACAGCTACCTGCCGTATGCCCTGGAGTGATAATCGTTTTTACGGAAATCCCGCAAAAAATGCGCTCTTCTCCGTCCGCCAAAACGTCATCGATTTTATAGGGCACGCGCGGCTGACCGATTACAGAAAACAGCTCCGCATCCGTCCCGACAAGTTTCTTCTCTTCCACAGAACAAAGCACTTTTGCGCCTGCCTGTTGAAGTACTGCCGTGCCGCCAACGTGGTCGAAATGGCAATGGGTGAGCAAGACGTATTTCGCCTGCAAACCATATTTTATAAGCTCACTTTCCACACGTGTTTGCGCAGGGTCGATTACAATCGCTTGACCGTCTTTCCCCACCAAAATATAGGTATTCGCGCCAAATCCGCGCGGATAAACCGTTATAATCTGCATAAATCCCCCCTTTGCCTACCTTAAATTAGGTGGTACGATGCACTTCGTAAATGCGCTTATCCGACTGCATTTTTTTAAACAGCGAATCCACTTCAGAAATATCCGTCAAGGAAATGGAGGCGTCCAAAACCGCGTCGCCATTCCTATCAATTCTGCCGTTCACCGCCGTAATCGAAAGCTTCATTTCAGAAACAACAGAGGAAAGCACGGATAAGGCTGCGCCTTGGTCGGTCGCGCGGATGGAAATATTCGCATTATAACGCTGCTTGCCGCCTGCCGCCACCTGCCATTCTGCTGGCAACAATCTCTGCGGCTCTAAATTCCGAACGTTCGAACAGTCGGCACGGTGAATGACCGTACCCCTGCCGCGCGAGGTATAGCTGACAATCGCATCACCAGGTACGGGCGAACAACAACCAGCAAAATGTACCAAAATCCCCGATTGACCGTTTACCAATACACCGCCGGGCGTACCGTTTCGATTGCCGGAATGTACTTCAAAAGCTACTTGCGGCGTTTCTTTACGGTAGAAATCGATGAGTTTGAACAAAATTTGATTTACAGAAATCGAGCCGTAACCCACCGCTGCGTACATCTCCGCTTCTTCATTAAAGGAAAAGCGTTCGCAAATGCGTTTAAAGCTCTCTGGCGTCAAAAGCGTAGAAAGCGTATACCCCTTTTTCTTGGCTTCATCGTCCAATTTAATCTGTCCGATGCGGATATTTTCTTCTTTTAATTCATTCTTAAAGAATTGACGAATCTTCGCCTTTGCGCTGGACGATTTTATAAATTTCAGCCAATCACGAGAAGGACCTTTCGCGTTGGGCGAAGTGATGATTTCCACCACGTCCCCCACTTCTAAGGTCGTCGTCAAAGGCACGATTTTTGAATTGACGCGCGCGCCCGTACAACGGTTGCCGACTTCCGAGTGAATGGCATACGCAAAATCAATAGGCGTCGCTTCGGGCGGCAAAGAAATGACCTTCCCACGCGGCGTAAATACCAACAATTCATGACTGTAAAGTTCCGTTTTCAGAGCGCTGATAAATTCCTTGGAGTCTTTCAAATCTCCCTGCCATTCCATCACGCCACGAAGCCATGCAAGACGGTTTTCCAAATCATTGTTGGCTTCTTCCGTTCTGCCTTCCTTATATTTCCAATGCGCCGCGATACCAAATTCTGCAACATGGTGCATTTCTTCCGTGCGGATTTGTATTTCAAACGGCTGACCGTATCTCGTCATTACCGTCGTATGCAACGATTGATATTTGTTAGGCTTGGGCGTCGCGATATAGTCCTTAATGCGCCCGGGAATCGGCTTCCAACGCACGTGAATCCTACCCAAAATCGTATAGCACTGCCCCACGTCTTTTACAATAACACGCACCGCGGTTAAATCGTAAATTTGGTCGAGCGTTTTTTCCTTATTCTTCATCTTTTTATAGATGGAATAGAAATGTTTGGGTCTGCCGAACACTTCGCCGTCGAAAATCCCCTCACTCTTCATGAGGTCTTTGATTTCCCCAACGATGTTATTGACAAATTCTTGTCTTTCGGAGAGTTTTTGATTGATATTGTATAATAAATATTCGTAAGATTCTGGGTCGAGATATTTCAAGCAAAGGTCTTCGAGTTCGCACTTGATTTGCGAAATACCCAATCGACCCGCAAGCGGCGCATAGATATCCAAAGTTTCGTTCGCCATACGCTGCTGGCGTTCAGCGGAAAGGAAATTTAACGAACGCATATTATGCAAACGGTCGGCAAGTTTAATAATGATAACACGCACGTCCTTTGCCATTGCGACGAAAATCTTACGGAAATTTTCCGCATTTTCTTCCTCTTTCGATTTAAAAACGATTTTTTCGAGCTTGGTAACACTGCCTACCAATCCCAAAATTTCCTCGCCAAATTCCCTTTTAATATCATCTGCCGTGGAATCGGTGTCCTCAATAACGTCGTGCAAAAGCGCTGCGGCAATCGTCGCATAATCCAACCCCAAATCGATTAAAATCTCCGCAACTGCGCAAGGATGGATAAAATAAGGCTCACCCGAGGCGCGTTTTTGGTTTTTATGCGCCTCTCTTGCGTATTCATACGCTTTGACGAGAATATCTCTCTCCTGCTCGGAATACGTTTGATTAATTTTTTCTAACGTTGTTTCCATATTTTGCCTCTTTTGCTAATCTAATGCCGATATATACAAATTATTATACGCTACACTTCTTCTATTTGTTGCAATAAACAAACCTTGCGGTATATCGTGGAATCGCTTAATTCCGCTTTAATGCCTCTATAAACGGTGAGTCTGCCCTCACCAAACGATACCAAACCCAATTCCTCAAACACGTTGACCGCGAAAATAAATTCCCGTTTATCAAACCCAAGTCCGTCGCACGAATATGCCAATTCTTCTGCCGTTTCTCCTATCAAAATATTAATATCCCGACGAAGTGCTGAGAAAATTTCCAACAATCTCTCTCTTGCCGTATCTATCTTTTCAAACATTTTATAGCCGCAAATTTCACGGTTGACAAATACCTGCCTGCCTGCAATTGCCGCAATATTGAAATCGGACGGAGTATCCAAAAAGATAAAATCTCTAAACCCCGACAAATCCGCATCCGCCGCAGGCGACACAATCAAAGCATTGGATAAATTCCTTGAAGAGGGATAGAACAAATCACAACCCAGTTCTTCCAAGTCCTCGTAAAAACGCAAAGTACGTCTATCCGAAGCAATCAAACAAAGCCCGTAGGGACACTCCGCGCGTTTTTTTGCAATCAGAGCCTTGGTTTCTTCTAACGTCAAGCCCACCTCTTGCACAAACACTTCCGGAGAATAAAACCTCGCGATGGCATTGGCAAAAATGCTCTCCGCCGCGCCTCTGCCCGTGCGGCCGTTGTACAACAAATCACGCACGTAGCCCTTGATATATTCTCTGCCACGGAATTTGGAAATATTAATTTCAAAAATGAAATTCTTTTCTACGTCGCTTTCGATAATCTTTAAATTTTTCGCACCGGAAAAATACATCAAATCAAGATATGCACTGCGCACAGATAAATGCGGCGACATGGGTTTTACCGGTCTTGCCGTCAAACTACCTGCCGATATCGAGAACAGCGGTCGCCTATGCCCTACACCGTAAGGTTCCATCGCCACAAGTTCGTGGGCAAATTGCTCGGAAAACGGCGCGGTAATCTCCTCGCAAATGGGAATCAACTGCTCGAAATCCTTTTCCGTGTACGTTTCCGCAATTTCTTTATTTAACGCTGTTTCCAACTCGTCAAACGCCTCACAACGGATATTGATGCCCGCCGCCTGCGCATGTCCGCCAAATTCTTCAATATATTCCGAACAATTCTTCAAAGCCGTGAAAATGTTGATGTTTTCAATGCTTCGTGCACTACCTTTTAACAAATCGCCATTCCGCACGAAAAGAAGAGTAGGACGATTGTATTCCTCGGCAATACGCGCCGCGACAATACCAATAAAACCGCTATTCCAGCTCTCGTCCCACAACATAATAACGTTGCCGTATGCGCCCTTTTCCAACAGTTTTTTCTTTGCAGAAAGATACAGTTCGTCGCAACATTTTTGACGTTCGGTGTTGTACAGACAAAGCTTGGTCGCGAGTTCGTAAATTTCCGTTTCGCGCTCGCTGGTGAACAAACGGAAAGCCGCCTGCGCGTCCCCCATTCTTCCTGCCGCATTCACACGCGGCGCCACTGTAAACGCCAACGTCTGCGTCGTTACACCGTTGTCGTAATTCTTCCCAATCAGCATGGAAAAACAAGACCGCATACGCGTATTAAATAGCTTTAAACCCTCGGTGACGATATCGCGGTTTTCCCCTAAAAGCGGTACGCTGTCCGCCACCGTTGCAAGCGTCGCAAAATCAAGATATTTATACGCCGCCTCGCCAATCAGCGCACAAGCCACTTTAAAAGCAACCCCTGCACCGCAAAGATTGTCGTAAGGATAATCGTCTTGCAATTTTGGATTGATAATAATGCAATCGGGTAAAATTTCAGGCAGTTCGTGATGATCGGTGACGATAACGTCCGAACCCAGTTCATAAATATATTGCGCTTCTTTGGCGCAAGAAATACCGCAGTCCACCGTAATAAACAATTCAGGATTACATTCCTCAAAAATACGGTCGATTGCCTCTATGGAAAGCCCATATCCGTCCGCACGTTCGGGAACATAGATATGCGCG